>NZ_JANPEO010000128.1:0-4634 GCF_031422975.1 Nocardioides sp.
TTCGCCTCGTCCTTGCCCGCGGCCACGATGTGTACGTCGACGGGGGCGACGTTGCGGGGCCAGGCCAGCCCGATCTCGTCGAGCGTGCCCTCGGCAATCGCCGCCACCGCGCGTGAGGGGCCGATCCCGTAGGAGCCCATCGTCACGGTGACGAGCTTGCCGTTCTCGTCGAGGACCTTGAGGTCCAGCGCGTCGGCGTACAAGCGACCCAGCTGGAAGATGTGGCCCATCTCGATGCCGCGGGCGGCCTCGAGGGTGCCCTCGGCGCAGTTGGGGCACGCGTCGCCGTCGCGGACGTCGGCGGCCTCGATCGTGCCGTCGGGCGTGAAGTCGCGACCGACGACCAGGTCCAGGACGTGGGAGCCGGGGACGTTGGCGCCGGTCACCCAGCGGGTGCCCTCGACGACGCGGGGGTCGACGACGAAGCGGATGCCCGACCCTCCGTTGTCCGCAGAGTCGGAGCCCAACATGCCAGGGCCGATGTAGCCCTTGACCAGGGCGGGGTGCTTGGCGAACTCCGCCTCGTCCATCGCCTCGACCTCGATCGGCTCCAGCTGTCCCTCGAGCCGTTTCTGGTCGACCTCACGGTCCCCGGGGACGCCGATCGCGAGGGGCTCGCGGGTCCCGTCGGGGTGCTTGAGCACCACGAGCACGTTCTTCAGCGTGTCACCGGCGACCCAGGGACGGTCCTCCCGGGGGAAGGCCGAGTTGAGGTGGTCGACCAGCGTGTCGATGGTCGGCGTGGCGGGCGTGTCCTCGGCGTGGGCGGCGGGCGTGTCGGCGTACGACACGGGCTGCGGGGCGCGGACTGCGACGGCCTCGACGTTGGCGGCGTAGTCGCAGTGCGTGCACCGGACATAGGTGTCCTCGCCGACGGCTGCCTTGGCCAGGAACTCCTCGGACTTCGAGCCGCCCATGGCGCCCGAGGTGGCCTTGACGATGACGTACTCGAAGCCGAGCTTGTCGAAGATCCGGATGTAGGCCCCGCGGTGTGCGGCGTAGGACGCGTCGAGGCCGGCGTCGTCGATGTCGAAGGAGTAGGAGTCCTTCATCACGAACTCGCGACCGCGCAGGATGCCGGCACGGGGACGCGCCTCGTCGCGGTACTTCGTCTGGATCTGGTAGATCGAGAGCGGCAGGTCCTTGTAGGAGTTGTAGAGGTCCTTCACGACGAGCGTGAACATCTCCTCGTGGGTGGGGCCGAGGAGGTAGTCGGCGCCCTTGCGGTCCTTGAGGCGGAAGATGTTGTCGCCGTAGTCCGTCCAGCGACTGCTCGCCTCGTAGGGCTCCTTGGGCAGCAGTGCGGGGAACAACAGCTCCTGGGCACCGATCGCGTCCATCTCGTCGCGGATGATCTGCTCAACCTTGCGCAGCACGCGCAGCCCCAACGGCAGCCAGGTGTAGATGCCCGGCGCGACGCGGCGGATGTAGCCCGCACGCACCAGCAGCCGATGGCTCGCGACCTCCGCGTCGTTGGGGTCGTCACGCAGCGTGCGGACGAACAGGGACGACATGCGCAAGATCATGAGCACAGGATAGGTGGGGGGTCGCGCGGCCAGCGAGGCGGTTTCGGGCCCGAGCAGTGAGACGACAACCAGATCGTTCCCGGCGACGTCTGAGACAGTTGACGGACCAACACATCCTCGGCACTTCTCGGGAGACCCCACATGACCTCCGCACTCCGCGCCCTTGTCGTGACGGCCACGACGGCCACCTTGTTCGGTACGGCGCTGATGGTGCCCGCGCAGGCGGCGGCGGTCGATCTTCAGCCGGAGGACCTGTCCCGGGGGGCCGACATCGCCCTCGCGCACATCGAGGACGGCGACTTCGTCCTCGGCGACCGGACCGTCGACGTCGGCGGGAGCCGTGCCTACCTGCTGGGCAAGGCCGGCAGGGCGTGGCTGGTGGGCACGAGCGACGAGAACGGTGGCGGCAGGTTCCGCATCGTGCGGGTGAGGGCGGACGACACCACCAAGGTGATCAAGCGAGGGATCTCGTTCTTCGAGCTGAAGCTCTCCGAGAACGGTCGCTTCTTCGTGCACGCCGGGCGCGGCAGCCGCAAGGCCCTGCCGATCCGGGTCTTCTCCTCGCGCACCGGCAAGCTCAAGATCGAGAAGGACTTCGCCAACTACCCCGAGGTGCTCGGGATGGACGGCCCACGAGTGCTGCTGTCCACCTGGGCCAAGGGCGACTCCGGCGTCCGGTGGTGGGACACGACGACGGGCACCGTCACGACGATCACGAGGCGGCCGGCCAACCATGTCGACATCGGCAACGACCTGCTCGCGACCTACACCAAGGATCCCTATCGGGGCGGCTGTGCGGTGCTGAGCCGCCTGTCGGACCCGGGGGTCCGCCTGTGGAAGTCCTGCACCGAGCGCATCGAGGCGTTCTCGACCGACGGCGACCGGATGGCCACCGTGCACATCCTCTCCGACGGCATCGGCCCCGGTGAGGTGCGCGAGCGCGAGCTCGACGGCACCCTGCTCGGTGACTACACCACGGGCTGGTTCGGCCAGATCGGCTTCGAGAGCGACACGGACCTGCTGCTCGAGATCAACGGCGACACACAGGCCTCCACCGTCCGCTGCAGCGAGGGGTCGTGCGAGAACGCCACGGACCCGGTCGCCGTACAGCAGCCGCGGATCAGCCTCGGGCAGGCTGCCCGGCATCCAAGGTCGTCGGCCGCGTCAGCCGGAGCCTGGTAGCCGCCGCAGTCCAGATGCCGCGGTTGCTCAGAACATCAGCGTGGACAACCGGGTCGTCTCGGTGAAGCCGACGCGCGCGTAGGCCGCGCGAGCGGCGGTGTTCCACTCGTTGACGTAGAGCGAGACGGTCGGGGCGATCTGCTCGCGGACCAGGGCCACCACTGCCGCCATCCCGACGATCGAGAGACCCTCCCCCCGCCGGTCGGGGTGGACGTAGACGCCCTGCACCTGAGCGGCGTACGGCGACGCGCAGGCGACCTCCGCCTTGAAGATGACCCGACCCGACTCGTCGAAGCGGGCGAACGACCAGCTCCGGGAGATCAGCTGGCGCACGCGCGCCTGGTAGAGGTCCTTGCCGCCGGCGGTCTCCGGCGAGACGCCCACCTCCTCGGTGTACATGTCCACGCACGCCGGATAGAGGGCCGTCAGATCGGCGGCCGTCGTCACCCGGACCTCCGGGTCCGGGCTCACGTGTGGATCACCGGCGATCTGCAGGTGGGGCTGGCGCCAGCGGGTCTCGCGCGGTGTCGACCAACGGTCACCGACCGTCTCCCAGAGCGCGGCGACGGCGTCGTGCGGGCCGACGATCGTGGCCGTCGACCGCATCCGGTCCAGGGCCCGGTCGGCGAACAGCCCCACGTCGTCGGGCGTGCACTGCACCGGGACCAGGTTGGCGCCCATGTGGCAGCCCGCGACGAGCCGGTCGTCCTCGAACCGGCCCCAGATCTCGCCCCCCAGCCAGCGGGGCTCCAGGTTGGTGACGCGCGCGCGGTAGGCCGCGAAGACGTTGACGACCGGGTCCAGGGAGGTGAGGGCCAAGAAGTCGTCCCGGTCGTCGGGCCCCAGCAGCCGCACGTCGTCGCGGGTGGTCAACACGCTGGGAGCCTAGCGGCACTCGACAGCGTCAGGGTCAGCTGACGCTGACGGACGCCTCGGCGCCGTCGACCGGTTCCATGCCCTCGGCGAGGCGCAGGGCCTCCTCGATCAGTGTCTCCACGATCTTCGACTCCGGCACGGTCTTGATGATCTCGCCCTTGACGAAGATCTGGCCCTTGCCGTTGCCGGAGGCGACGCCGAGGTCGGCCTCGCGGGCCTCGCCCGGGCCGTTGACGACGCAGCCCATCACGGCGACGCGGAGCGGCACCTCGAGGCCGTCGAGACCGGCGGTCACCTCTTCGGCGAGCTTGTAGACGTCGACCTGGGCCCGACCGCACGAGGGGCAGGAGACGATCTCGAGCCGGCGCGGCTTGAGGTTGAGCGACTCCAGGATCTGGAGGCCGACCTTGACCTCTTCCACCGGGTGCGCGGAGAGCGAGACGCGGATGGTGTCGCCGTTGCCCTGGCTGAGCAGGTGTCCGAAGGCGACGCTCGACTTGATCGTGCCCTGGAACGCCGGCCCGGCCTCGGTCACGCCGAGGTGCAGCGGCCAGTCGCCTGCTGCAGCGAGCAGTTCGTACGCACGAACCATCACGACGGGGTCGTTGTGCTTGACGGAGATCTTGAAGTCGTGGAAGTCGTGCTCCTCGAACAAGGAGGCCTCCCAGACGGCCGACTCGACGAGCGCCTCCGGAGTGGCCTTGCCGTACTTGTCCATGATGCGCTTGTCGAGCGAGCCCGCGTTGACACCGATCCGGATCGAGGTGCCACGGTCCTTGGCGGCGCGCGAGATCTCCTTGATCTGGTCGTCGAACTTGCGGATGTTGCCGGGATTCACGCGTACGGCGGCGCAGCCGGCGTCGATCGCGGCGAAGACGTACTTCGGCTGGAAGTGGATGTCGGCGATCACCGGGATCTGGGAGTGCTCGTTGTTCGAGGAGCACGACTTCCGCGACATCAAGATCTCGGTGAAGCACAACGACCCGGTCGTGATGGTGTCGGCGTACCGCCTGCTCGCCGAGCGCTGCGACTACCCGCTGCACCTCGGCG
>NZ_JANPEO010000129.1:0-4605 GCF_031422975.1 Nocardioides sp.
CTCTGACGCCGGCCTCGTACGCTGTTCACATGCCGGGTCCTGACCGCGACGCCCTCGAGTGGTACGACGAGGATCCCGACGACCACGACGACGAAACCGAGCCTGCGTGGTTTCCGGGCCACCACCTGCCCGAGCACGCGAGGGCCATGGGCCTGACCCACCAGGTGCCCGAAGGAGCACTGCTCGACTTCGCCGGCTCGCTCGACGGTGCCAAGCCGCTGCACCGGTTCACGGCCTGGATGCTGCTGGTGGTGTTCGGTCTTCCGGTGCTCTTCACCGTGATGCGGATCTGGTACGCCCTGACCTGAGCCCGATGTCGGCCTACGTCCGCCGGTGGAACCTGAGGTCGCCGTTGGGCAGTCGCTCGTGCTGGAACCGGTCGTCGTGGGCGCGGTGGTGGTGATGGCTGCAGAGCAGGATCGCGTTGGCCAGGTCGGTCTCGCCGCCACGACTGCACGGGTGCGGGTGATGCGCCTGCGACCAGGCAGCCGGCATGTCACAGCCCTCGGCCCGACAACGCTTGTCGCGTACGGCGAGCGCTCGGCGCTGGGCTGCGTTGAACAGCCGCTGCGCCCGGCCGACGTCGAGGATCTCGGACTTCGCACCCAGCACGACGGGCACGAGGTTGGCGGTGCAGGCGAGGCGGCGTGCGTCCCCGGCCGAGATGCGGCCATCAGTGCCGGTGGTCGCGACGCCGAGGCCCGGTCAGACTGAACGTGTGTCGGCGGCCGGCGAAGTACTCATCGAGTTCCCGGGCCGTGGCGTCGAGTCGGGGCGGGTGGTGCAAGATGCGTGGGCTGATCCGATCGGACAAAGCCTGCAGAACGCGATCGTGGTCCTCGTTGGCGTAGGCGACTCGAACCAGTCCGGTTTCGGTGGCGGCGAGCAGCAAGCTGCCGGCGGGGCTGTCGATGGTGCGGTTATGCGACGTCGAGAAGATCCCGGTCGAGCGTCGGAGTGACGCGATCCCATCGGCCGCAGCGCGACGCGCCGCTTCTGTAGTCCCGCCGAGGATCGAAGCGACCTCGGTGTAGGGAAGGCCGGCCAGGTAGTGGTAGGCGACCGACTGGCGTTGCTTGTGGGGCAACGCTTCAAGCGCAGCCTCCAGGTCGCCGTCCGGTCCGATGCCACCGGGTCGGTCTCCGACCAGGCATCGTCAGCCTCGACAGCTCCGACGATGACGAGGCAGACTCGAAGCACGGTCGGACCGTGGATCTCGACGAGGACCTCGAACGGCGGCTTGTGGGACATGCCGTGTCGACGTTACGAGGTCACTTGGAACGCATGTTGACGCCATTGAACAAGCGCCTCCACGGCAGCCGCAACGGATTCGGCTTCGTCAAAGTTGACCGTGGTCAGCGTCGCGGCGGGGATGGCGTTGGTCGCCACCGCGGTTGCGAGGAAGGCCGCCGCGTACCCAGATGTGGGCGGCAATCCGGCCCTATCCCAGACGCATTGCACCGTTTCCAATTGCGATGAGGTCAAGCTCGTCGACCGGGCGGGAGGAGCTTCGAAAGAAACAGTCATGCCCCGTAGACGACGACGGGCCACGTTTCGTGAGACGTGTGGGGAAAATTTTCTTATGAGGGCCCCCGGTGGAGGCTTTTGGTCACACGACTTCGGGCGGCACTACGACGACCGGGCAAGCTGCCAGGTCGACGATGGCCTGCTCCTCGACGTCCTCTCCGGCGAGACGGCGGAGCAGCACGGTGTGGGCGACGAGGGGGTCGAAGCCGGGGGTGGAGCCGGTGTACGTGCCTTCCACCTCAGCGAGATCGAGAGCAATCGTGCTCACGAAGTCGACCTTGACCCAGATCTTTTGCAGCTCCTCGGTACCTACCTGCGCCGACCACGAGATGGTGCCGTCACAACTGAGGCTGGCGGTGACGTCGAACGGCGATCCGCCGCGGATGCCATCCTTGGCTGCTGCTGGAACCACGGCGCCGCCGAACACGACGCCTGCTACGGCGCCCCCGACGAGCAACTTGCGAACGGAATTCATCATTGAAAGGCCTCCGGCAGGTGTGGTGCGTAGAGGTCGTCGATGATCCGGCTACCGCAGTCGCAATATGGGTGGCAACAGAACCGAGCTGCCGGCCGCATGGGTCGGTGCGGACCAACGTGCAACAGGCACGCCAGAAATAGCGATTGATGCAATTCCCCAATAAACTTCCGTCTATCCCGTCCGACGACCGAATCAATCAGCCACCACCGTGAGGCTAGAATTCTCGTGGGCTCCATCGGTATTGTACAAAGGTCGTAGTACTTGTAGCGATGAGTACCCTGGGTGGCCGTAATCGACGTGAGCGGTCGGCTACTAACCCGGATCGTTCACGAGACCGCGGCGTGATCGGCGCGTAGAAACACGGAAGTGCCTGCCCAGCAGGGGAAACTTGGGATTGCGACGTCTCAAGATTCTCGAACCGGAAGGCACTCCGTAGGTGAAGCGTACTTCGTGATCTGCTGGCTTGTCCGTATCCGCCGATGGTGTCGGCGTGGTGGCTCACGCGGGCAGTGTCGGACTCCGCCTTCTGGCCGATCGGACCGGCCTCACTACCGAGCTGTCGAAGGCGATGGTGCGGCGCTCGTTCACCTCGCTCCACGACCACGGCCGGGTCTTGGTCGACGTCGCGGTCATGCTTCTCGACGGCGGTGAGGCGATCGCCGACATCGATGTCCTGCGCCACCAAGCCCCAGTTCCGGGCCCGGTCGCGTCGCCACAGCGCCACCCTCATGAAAGACCGGGGTTAGCACCTCAGCGCCGACGTCGTCGGGCAGCTCGTCGAGAACGCGGGCGATCACGTCGGCCTGCGCGGTCGACACGTCGCCCGCGGTGTGCGCCTCGGCAAGGGCCGACCAGCGCCGGTCGAGGGCCTGGGCCAGCGTCATCGCCCGCCGGGCGTGCCCGCGATCGGAGCGCGTCGCGAGCCGCAACCAAGCACCCACATCGCGGGCACCGGACTCCTCGGCCACGTCGCCGGACACGGCCAGCATCCGCAACCTGGTCGCGGCAACCCGGGTCTCGAGCCGATGGAGCTGGACGAGGCTCGCGGCCTTGTCAGCCGGCGAGAGGTAGAGGAACTCGACCGACTCCACCTTGTCCAGTGCGGCGGCAATGGCCTGCTCGCACTCGTGGACGAGGTGTCCGGTCGTCATGGGCGGGGCTCCGATCGCGCGGGGGACACCACCGGATCGAGATTCGAAAGCGATGGGTTCCCCGAGGCTTTGTCGGGCTGCGCCAGGTCCGACACGCGTGAGCCTGGTTCGGCGTCCGGGGCACATCCGGTTCTCTGCGTGTCTCCGAGACCCTCTGCGGGGCCGGGTGCCACCTACGACATACTTACTTTTATCGTACATGTGTTCGAACGATGAGGCAAGCCCAAGCATCCGAAATCTCCCCGCACCCCGCTACTCGACGCAGAACTCGTTTCCCTCCGGATCGGCAAGGACCACGAGCTCGCCGTCGTCGCGCAGGACCCGAGCTCCGAGTGCGACCAGGCGACGAACCTCCTCCGCCGGGTCCGACATGGGGCGGAGATCGAAGTGCTGACGGTTCTTCGCGGTCTTGCCCTCGGGAACGCGAACGAACCAGAGACTGGGACGGCCCCAGCCCGCCGCCTCGACCCACGCCCGATCGGGGTGGGATGAATGGACCTCAGGGACGCGAGACCTGCAGCATCCCCAGGCACATCTCGTCGGTGGTGCCTTCGCCCCACACGATGTAGCGGTCGGGCTGGCCCTCGAAGGACGGCAGCACGTCACGCAGCCACTGCACGTGCTTGCAGGTGACCTTCACCGTGTCGCCGGGCATCAGCGTGACCGGGTCGATGTCGCGAGCACCCTGGTCGTCGAAGTCCCACACCGGGATGTCCAGCACGGTCCTGGCCCTGGGTGTCCCCGGGTTGGTCTCGATCCGGATCTCGCGACCCAACAGGTGCATGTGTCCACCGGCGGCATGGATGGTCATCTGCTGGTTGACGGTGCGGGTGCAGCTCTGCACCTGGCCGGGCTTCGGCTCGCCGCCACACAGGAGGTAGAGCGCGTTGGCGGTCTGCGCACCCTCCGCGCCGAAGCGGTCCATCACATCCAACACGGCCGCGTCCCGGTCGCACAGCGGGCCGTCGGCGTACTTGGCTCGACAGGGCAGCTCGACCGGAGCCGGCAGCAGCATGGTGTGCAGCTCCTCCAGGTCGCGGGTGCCGGGAGCCAGTCGCAACTGGGTTGCGGAGACGTCGGGCGACGTGCCCGCGAGCAGGTTGTAGTGGACCTGCATGATGATCCGACTGCCCGCGCGCAGCTTCACTCCGTAGCCGGGCTTGCGCACCGACTCCTCGCCACCGGGCGCCCAGGCACCGATCCACGGGGCGTCCTCGACGTTCTGGAACCGATCGAGGCCGGTGCCGCCGAAGCAGGTCCAGCCCTCGCCGTCCTCCTCGGCGTCGATCGCCTCGGCCGCCTCGATCTGCTCGGGCGGGACCTGGAAGAGGATGACGTGGTGGACGACGTCGGGGTTGCCGGGCTGCACGGTCGTGCCGGTCAGCCACGCGTCCTCGGCAAGGTCGGGGTCCAGGAGGAAGCAGCGGTAGTCGTCGGTCCCGGCGCCGT
>NZ_JANPEO010000130.1:0-2270 GCF_031422975.1 Nocardioides sp.
AGCCTGACCGCCGCGTTGGCGAGACATCCACAACTGATGGCGTCGGTGCCGATGGAAGGCTCCCGAATCCTGTACTTCGATGTGAGCCCGAACGACGAGACGGTTGCGACGTACGACACCGCGAACCACGTCCGGCTGTACAGGATCGGCACCGGCGAGCTGTTGGCTGAGTTCCAGGCGGGGTCGGCGAGGCATATCAACATGGAGTCTGCGAAGGTTCAGTTCAGCCCTGACGGGCAAGTCCTTGCTGTGAGCATGACGGCGCCGAGCCGCAGACCGGTCATGCTCCTGGACGCGGACACACTGAGCCCTGTTCCCGTGCAACCGGGCGGGGTCCACGAGCGTCGGTGGCAATTGTTCGGCCTCAGGTACAGCGGGAACGGAGGTCGCCTGGCGGCCACCATGTCGCGCGTCCAAGGTGGCAAGAACACGATCCGGTCGACCTCGAGCTGGGCGTTCGTCTGGGACGTCGATTCGCCGCAGGTTCCGACGAGGATCCCGCTGACGGGAGGCCCGTCGTTCGTCGAGCTGAGCCCGGACGGGCGCCTCCTCTACACGTCCGCGCCACTCACCATCCACGACCTGGCCGCCGGCAAGTCCATGGCCGTGAACGAACCAACCGAGACTCTGGCGGTGAGTCCCGACGGGAGTCTGCTCGCCACCCCCGGTCGCGGCGGGCTCCTGCTGCTCGACGCAGCAACGGGTGAGCTCGTGCAGCGGCTTCGAGGCAACGGGGACCTCGGCTTTTACATCAGCTTCTCTGCTGACGGAAGCAGGGTGGCAACCGTGACCTACAACAAGAGGGAGGCCCTGGTCTGGGACGTTGCGTCGGGCACGCTGGAGGCACAGATGCCACTGGGTGAGGCCGGGGAGGCTATCGACTTTGGTGAAGGAGCGGCGACCGTCTACACGGCGGGATCCGACCGGACTCTGCGTCAGTGGGACGTCGCCGGCTACCGGCGCTTTATTGCTCAGGCGGCTGTCGCCCCAGCATGGCTTGCCGATCTCAGCTTCGTGCAGCCTGCCCCTGGCGGCGACTTCATCGCCTATCCGTCCGGAGATCACGTCAGGTTCCTCGACGTCCAACGGGACGCTCCCGGCACCAGACTCGAACGAGGCAAGGGCTACAGCCGGGGCGGCGGGAGCTGGCACCCCGACGGGGTGCACTTCGCGCTGGCTACCGGCGGCGAGGTCCGTATCTGGAACGCGCGCACCGACGAGCTGAGCATCGCAGGCCGACCTGCGGGTCGAAATGTGAGCGGGATCGACTACTCCACGGACGGCAGCCGTCTTGTGATCGCGGAGCTTTCCGGGCTAGTGACGATGCTCGACCCGACCAGCCTCAAACCGGTCGGCCGGTCCGTGCGACTCGAGGACCCCGTCTGTTGCGTGGCTGCCGGGCCCGACGACCACACGGCGGTCGCACTCACCGGATTCCAGGGAGCATCCAACTTCTGGCTCAGTTCGAGCCGGCAATGGTGGCTGGTCGACTTGGAGTCGGGCGCAGTTCTCAACCATGGCGCACTCGGAATCAACGGCCGAAGGCTTGCCTTCTCCCCCGACGGCCGTCACGTTGCCGTCGGCGGATTCAACGGGGAAATGCTCGTCTTGAACGTCGACACAGGCAGGCAGGTGCGCCCCCCGATCGTCGCTCACAAGGACGCTGTCATGGCGGTCACCTACTCCGCGGACGGTCGGCGACTGCTGACCTCCGGAGCAGCGAACATCGTCCTGTGGGATGCGGAGACCGGCCTGCCCATGTCCGAAGTGGCGACCGAGCAGCGCTACAACGAGGCCGGATTCCGCGACAACGCGGACTCGGTGCTCATCGCGCCCCTGTGGGGCGGTGCGGTCCATACGTGGAACACGAACATCGACTACGCGATCGAGTACGCGTGCAGGGTTGCGGGTCGAGACTTCACCGAGGCCGAGTGGGCGGCGCAGTTCGATGATCGTCCGTACCAGCACATCTGCGTCCCCTAGCCACTCCGCGATGTTCTTGGACGGGCTTCATGAGGGAAGGTCGACCGAGGCGCAACAGCCTCGAGCGGTACCCCGGTCAGCGCGAGTGCCTTGGCCCGGATCCACCGATGAACTTGTCGGGTGGGCGTGCCGTAGAACGAGCTGGCGACCGCCAGTGTCTTGAGAGTCATTGGCGGCGGTGTGACGCACCAGTGAATATGCTAAACGCGGGATGAGCGGGCGGCTGGTTCTCGGCCAGCAGCGGCAGGAACGTGCTGGACGCCCGGCCAGGTTGAGCCAGGCCGGGA
>NZ_JANPEO010000131.1:0-9044 GCF_031422975.1 Nocardioides sp.
ACCGTTCACCGGCGTGGCCCACGTCGGCTACATCCCGGACGCGACGGGCAAGATCACCGGCCTGTCCAAGCTCGCGCGCCTCGTCGACGTCTATGCCAAGCGGCCGCAGGTGCAGGAGCGCCTCACCACCCAGGTGGCCGACGCCCTGATGGAGATCCTCGATGCGCGCGGCGTGATCGTGGTGATCGAGGCCGAGCACCTCTGCATGACCATGCGCGGCGTCCGCAAGGCAGGGGCGCGCACGATCACCAGCGCCGTGCGCGGCACCATGCTCAGCGACAAGGCCACCCGCGCCGAAGCCATGGCGCTGATCAACTCACGACGATGACCCGCCCCCGCGTGATGGGGATCGTCAACGTCACGCCCGACTCCTTCTCCGACGGCGGCCTGTACGCCGACACCTCGCGTGCCGTCGAGCACGGCCGCCAGCTGCTCGCGGACGGGGCCGACCTGCTCGACATCGGCGGCGAGTCCACCCGACCGGGTGCGACCCGTCCGGTGGTCGGCGAGGAGCTCGACCGCGTCATCCCGGTCATCACGCAGCTGGCCGCCGAGGGTGCCCGGATCTCCGTGGACACGATGCGAGCCCCGGTGGCCGAGGCCGCGCTCGCGGCCGGTGCCCAGGTCGTGAACGACGTGTCCGGAGGACTGGCCGATCCGGAGATCCTCGAGGTCGTCGCGCACAGCGATGCGGCGTACGTCGCGATGCACTGGCGCGCGCATGCCACCGACATGCAGGACTTCACCGGCTACGGCCCCGGCGGCGTGGTCGAGGGCGTACGCCGCGAGCTCGGCGAGCGCCTCGCCGCGATCGTCGCCGCCGGGATCGATCCGGAGCGCGTGCTGCTCGACCCGGGCCTGGGATTCGCCAAGACGGCCGAGCACAACTGGGAGCTGCTGCGCGGCCTGGCGGCGCTCGAGTCGCTCGGACGGCCGCTGCTGATCGGCGCGAGCCGCAAGTCGTTCCTGGGCGCCCTGCTGGCCCTCGACGGTGTGCCACGGCCCGTGGGGGAGCGGGAGTTCGCCCACGCGGCGCTCGTCGTGCTCCTGGCGCAGCGCTCGGTGTCCTGCCTGCGAGTGCACGACGTTCGCGCCACGTGCGATGCGCTGGCGGTCGTCGAGGCCTTGGCAGCGGGCGGTGTCGCCTCCGCCGGTGGCGTCGGGCAGGGTGACGTCTCGTGACCGATGAACTGACCATCACCGGAGTCGAGTGCTTCGCCCACCACGGTGTCTTCGGCTTCGAACGGACCGACGGCCAGACATTCGTCATCGATCTGACCCTCGGGCTCGACACCGCGCCGGCGGCGGCCTCCGACGACTTGCAGGACACCGTCGACTACGGGAGTCTCGTGGCGCGGGTCAAGGCCGCTGTCGAGTCCGATCCGGTGGATCTGATCGAGACGGTGGCCCAGCGCATCTCGGACGTGTGCCTTGCGGACGGTCGTGTTGAATGGGCCCGCGTGACGATCCACAAACCCGATGCACCGATCGAGGCGCCGTTCGCCGACGTCGCGCTCACGATCACCAGACACACCCCCTAGACAACGAGGGCCACCAATGACTGAGTCCCCCAACCCCAACATCGTGGATGCCGACTCCCTCACCGGGGAGATGCACCCGATCCGCCGGGTGGTGGTCGCTCTCGGGTCCAATCTCGGAGAGCGTTTCGCTGCCCTGCAGGGTGCCGTCGACGCCCTTGCCGACACCCCCGACTTCTTCGTCACCGGCGTCTCGCCCGTTTACGAGACCGAGCCCGTGGACGCGCCCACCCCGGATTCGCCGAAGTTCCTCAACGCCATCCTGCTGGCCGACACGACGCTGCCGGCCGCTCGCCTGATGGAGCGCGCCCTGGCGGTCGAGGACGCCTTCGATCGCGAACGCAGCGAGGTGCGCAACTCCCCGCGCACGCTCGACGTCGACCTGATCGTGGTCGGAGACCGCCGTGCCGACGACGACTTCCTGCGTCTGCCACACCCGCGTGCGCACGAGCGGGCCTTCGTGCTGCAGCCCTGGCACGACCTCGAGCCCGACGCACTGTTCCCCGACCGTGGTGCGATCGCCGACCTGCTCGCCGACATCGACGCCTCCGGCCTGACCAAGCGCGACGATCTGGTGCTCGAGGTCCAGTGACGCAGGACCCGGTCCCGCCGGAGGGTCACCTTCGCCCCACCACGGGCGCGTCGCTGGCCATCGTGGCGGTGTCCGGCCTGGTCCTCGGCTGGCTGCTGAGACCCGTCATGGTCCGGCTCACCGGCACGGCGCCGTACGTCACCTGGGCCCAGGCGCTGGCGCTCGTCTTCGTCGCCGCGGTGCTGGCCTACGTCGCCTGGCACACCTGGCAGACGATCCAGGTGCAGCGTCGGCGACTGCCGGGCAACCGCGCCGTCAACCGGCTGGTGCTTGCCCGGGCCTGCGCCCTCGTGGGGGCGCTGGCGGCCGGTGGCTATGCGGGATATGCCGTCACCTGGCTGGGCGACCCCTCGGAGCTCGCCGACGAACGCCTGCTCCGGTGTGGCGTGGCCGCGGTCGGGGGGCTGCTCATGATGATCGCCTCACTCGTGCTCGAGCGCGCGTGTCGCGTCCCTTCGGAGGACCCGGGGCCCTAGCCTGACCCCATGTCTTCCCTCCAGCCCCAGCAGTCCCAGTCGTCGCGTACGACTGCGCGCCGTCGCCAGCGCAGCACTCGACTGAGTGTCGCGGTCGCGCTGTTGGCGCTCTCCGCCGTGCTGGTGGTGGGTGCCGTCGTGTCCGGCTCCACCCTGCTGATCACGGCCGCGGCCGTCATCAGCGTCGTCCTCGGCGCCGCCGCCACGAAGATCACGCACTCCGAGCTGGCCGACGCGCGCGTCGAGGCGGCCCGCGACCGGGCCGAGCAGGCGCGTGGCTATGCCGCGCTCACCGAGCGCCGTACGGCCGAGAACATGAACTTCGCGCTCGACATGCGCCGCAAGATCCTCGCCCGCGAAGAGGTCATCGCCAGCCTCGAGGTTGCCCTCAGCGGCGCCCAGCGCCAGGTGGCCGACCAGACGCTCAAGGTCAACGTCGAGGCCCGCCGCGCCGACCTGGCCGAGCGGACCCAACGTGAGGACGCCGACTCGATCCACGACCTCGAGCGCTCCCTGGTCGGCTCCGAGGAGCGCGCCGCCGAGGCGATCCTGCTGGTGGCCGAGCTCGAGGCGGAGCTCGATGTGCTCAAGGCCGAGCTGCTTTCCTGGCAGGCCGCGGCCTCGAGCAAGCGCGCCAACTGGGCCTGACCCGCTGTTGCCCGATATCCATGGGCGCGATGGCTCCGGATCGGCCTGATCTCGAGCCATCGCGCCCATGGATATCCCGGCACGCGGGTCGTGCCGGGGAGCACTAGGGCACAATCATTCGATGTGATCCCTGAGGACAATCGGTTCGAGAGTGACCCCGCCGAAGCGCTCCCCGAGGATCCCGGGCTCCCACGGGGCTGGGAGGTCGGCACGGTTGATGGTGACGACCCGGCGCAGGTCGAGCGGCTGACCGAGCTGCTCCGCGCCCACGAGCGCGCGGGCCGCGGCTGGGCGAGCGGTTCCGAGGACGACGTGCTGGTCGAGGTGCACGGCCTCGAGATGCGCGAGAACATCGTCGTTCGCGACGACGCCGGCGTCATCCGGGCCTGGGGCAGCGTGCACGACCGCGCCGTGGGCCGGATGCTCTACGTCCACATCGTCGACCGGGCGCTGGCGGACACGATCGCCGGGGAGTGCTCCGACGTCCTCTTCGAGTGGGCCCATGCCCAGGCGCGGCAGGTCGGCGCCGAGCGCGGGCTGGCCGTCCAGCAGATCGACACGGGCGCCTTCCAGGACGACGAGCGCCAGCACGCGTGGCTGGCGGCCGCGGAGTTCGCCAAGGTCCGCACCTGGTGGCAGATGAGCCGGTCGGTCATCGCCGAGGAGGTCGAGCTCGTCCCCGATCCAGATGCGTGGGCCAGGGACGGCGTGCAGTTCAGGCTCGTACGCCGCGAGGCCGGCGGGATGCCGGACGAGGTCGACCTCCGGGCGGTGCACGACGTGCTCGAGGGTGCCTTCACCGATCACTTCAACTCGGCCGAGGAGACCTTCCACGAGTTCCTCCACCGGCTGCGCGAGGACCCCGGCCACCGCTGGGACCACTGGTGGCTGGCCGAGGTCGACGGCGAGGCAGCCGGCGCCCTCGTCGGCACCGTGAGCGAGTCGACCAAGGGGCCCGACGGCTCCTACGTCTCCTACCTGGGCGTGCTGGAGACGGCGCGCGGGCGCGGTGTCGCCAAGGGCCTGCTCAACACGATCATCGCCGACGCCGCCGCGCGCGGGCGTGATCGCGTGGGCCTCGAGGTCGACGCCGACTCCCCGACCGGCGCCGACGGGTTGTACGTCGCCATGGGCTGGGGCACGAAGTACACCACCGAGTCGTGGCACAAGGACGTCCTCGTCTGAGCGGCCGTCAGACTCCGATGGCTGCGGTGGCAAGGTCGTACCGACGCGCTTCGTCTTCCAAGTCGACGTCACCCCGTCCGCATGCGACAGCTTCGTTCGTCGTCATCATGCGGAAGAGCAAGGCGCGGGCCACTGCGGCGACAGACACTCCCGTCTGATCCAGCAGGGACGCTTGTGCGCCGTGCCAGCAAAGTGCGTCGGCCACGACGACGCCCTCGGCGTACTCCGGCGGGCGCCAATAGGGCGAGATGTCGATGACGGCGGGCGGCAGCTGGTGGCTGAACAGGACGTTGCCCGTCAGATCTGCGTGCACGACCTGCGGCGGCCCAAGCGGCGCAAGGGCCCGTAGCAATCGTCGATTGAGATGCTCGAACCTGGGATGGACCTGGACGACGTGCTCGCCCCACGCGACTCTGTCGGCCACCGCCCACCAGTCATCGCGGTCATCCAGGCAGCCGGGTCGGTCCAGGTGCGCCATCGCTCGGTGGAATGCCCGGCCGGCTTCGAGGATGTCGAGCCAGGTCGACGCCAACGCGCGGTCGGGCTCGGTTCCTTCGACCCACCGGGCAGCCGACCAGCCGTCCCAGGACCAGGTGCCGTGGAGTGTTTGGACAGGGGTCGCGAGGCTGAAGCCGTCCGACACGACGTCGGCCAGAATCGGAGCCAGCCACTCGTGAACCGGGCCGCTACCCGGCTTGAAGACCAGTCCTTCTGCGGCCCATGAGCTGCCCTGGCCACCGGCCAGAGGTCGGGGCCGCTCCTCGACACCGAACGCACGCAAGACGCTCGCGGGCGGCTGATCACGGGACACAGGTGCACGGTAGAGCAACGTTGAGACCCAGGTCGGTTGGCAGGTGGTTACCAGACGCCCTGATCTGACGGCTCTCCGGCCGTTGGTAGGTAACGAGCTACCTACCAACCCGGCGAAGGCCCCGATATCAGGTGATTTGGTGACCACCTACATACCGCCGACCGATCAGCGCAGCGTCAGCGCAGTGACTCGCGCAGCGCCTGGTGCACACCGTTGGGCGTGAGCACGCCGACGAACTGGGCGCCGCGCTTGACCCCGATCATCGCCTTGTCGTCGCGCAGCAGCGCGGCGAGGGCCTCCTCCAGCGAGGAGTCGATGTCGATGGCCGCCCCGAGCTGACCGCCGCTGATGCCGTCGAGCGGCTCCAGGTGCTCTTCGCGCAACGGCGTGACCGTGAGCCGGCGCAGGCCGCGGGTCGAGCCGACGAAGTCGGCCACGAAGTCGTCGGCCGGACGGGCGAGCAGCTCCATCGGCGTGGCGTACTGCGCGAGCCGACCACCGACGGCGAAGACCGCCACCCGGTCGCCCATCCGCACGGCCTCGTCGATGTCGTGGGTGACGAGCACGACGGTCTTGTTGAGGTCGCGCTGCAGCCGCAGGAACTCGTCCTGCAGTCGGGCGCGCACCACCGGGTCGACGGCGCCGAAGGGCTCGTCCATGAGCAGGACGGGCGGGTCGGCCGCGAGCGCGCGGGCGACGCCGACGCGCTGGCGCTGGCCGCCGGACAACTGGTGGGGGTAGCGAGCGGCGTACGACGTCTCGAGACCGACCGTCTCCATGAGCTCCAGGGCTCTCGCCTTCGCGGTGCTCCTGCTCTCGCCGTACAGCAGCGGCACGGTCATCACGTTGGCGAGGATCGTCTGGTGCGGGAACAGCCCGATCTGCTGGATGACGTAGCCGATGCCGCGTTGCAGCTGCACCGGATCGACCTCGGTGACGTCGGTGCCGTCGAGGATGATCCTCCCGGTCGTGGGCTCGATCAGCCGGTTGATCATCTTCAGTGTCGTGGACTTGCCACAGCCCGACGGACCGACCAGACAGACCATCTCGCCGCGACGTACGTCGAGATCGAGCTCGTGCACCGCGACCGTGCCGTCGGGGTAGGTCTTGCCCACGCCCTCGAGCCGGATCATCGGCTGGGACGAGGCGGTGGCGGCCCCAGATGCCGTAGCGTCCATGCGGTGACCCTACTCGCGGAGGCCGGCGCTCACGTGTTCACGAGTGGCGCCGGACCGTCGTGTTACAGCCGTCTGACGAACGAGTGGATCTGCGGGCAATATCTCACCGACCGCAGGCAGGAAGTCCTCGACGCGACGATCCAGCACATCTGGATCACCGTCGTCGCCGTGCTCGTCGGCCTTGTCATCGCCTTCCCGTTGGCGCTGCTCGCCCGGAGGCTGCCACGGCTCGAGTCGCTGATCCTCGGCATCACCACCGGCATCTACACCATTCCGTCGCTGGCGCTCTTCCCGCTGATGGTGCCCTTCACCGGCCTCACCTCGACCACGGTCGTGCTGGGTCTCGCGCTGTACGCCCTCACGATCTTGGTGCGCAGCCTGCTCGAGGGGTTCCGCTCCGTGCCGGACGAGGTCCGCGAGTCAGCCACCGGCCTGGGCTACAGCCCAGGGAAACTGCTCTTCCGCATCGAACTGCCGCTCGCGTTGCCGGTCGTGATGGCCGGGCTCAGGGTCGCCACCGTGTCGACGGTCGCGCTGACCACGGTGGGGTCCCTGGTGTCGTACGGCGGCCTCGGCAACCTCATCAAGGACGGCGTCAGCACCAACTTCCGCGCCGAACTGCTCACCGCGTCGGTCATCTGCGTGCTGCTCGCGGTCCTGCTCGACGTCGTGCTCGTGGGTGCGCAACGGGTCCTGACCCCCTGGACGAGGGGAGTCAGCTCGTGAACGTGCTGTCCGAGGCCTTCGGCTACCTGCGGCAGGGCGACAACTGGACCGGCGCCGGTGGCATGGCCAACCTGCTGAGCCAACAGCTCCTGCTGACGTTCACGGCCCTCGCGATGGCACTGGTCGTGGGCCTGCCGGTCGCGCTGTGGCTCGGTCACCTGGGGCGGGGTGGCTTCCTCGCCATCAACGTCTCCAATGTCGGCAGAGCGGTGCCGACGTTCGCCCTGCTGGCCCTGCTGGTGGTCGCGGAGTGGCCGGGCACCCAGTCGTTCGGCCCCTATGGCCGCGCCGGCCTGGCGACGCTGCTCGCGCTCACGCTCTTCGCGCTGCCACCGATCATCACCAACGCGTACGTCGCCGTGCGAGAGGTGCCTGCGGACGTGCGCGAGTCGGCACGCGGCATGGGCATGACCGGTCCGCAGCAGTTCTTCCGCGTGGAGCTGCCGCTGGCGATGCCTCTGGTGATGTCGGGTGTCCGCCTGGCACTGGTGCAGGTGTGGGCCACGGCCACCATCGCCGCGCTGGTGGCCGGACCGGGCCTGGGGCGCGTCATCACCGACGGCTTCTTCCGGTCCAACTACGGCAAGGGCATCGCCGGTGCCATCGTGGTCGCTGTGGTCGCCCTGGTCCTCGAGCTGCTCGCCGCGCTGGCCCAACGGCTCGTGGAACCCACAGGGCGGGCCGGTTCGTCACCGAATCGTGAGGTGGGAATGTCGGTGGGTACCCCTACGGTTGACGAGACAGCCGACGCCGTCGGCTGACTGCAGCATCCGGACACGCGTGGCAACTGCCGCGGGACACAGAAGGAATCCCATGCTCCTACGACGCACTCTTGCCGCGGTCCTCACCGCCGGCACCCTCTTCCTCGCCTCTGCCTGCGCGGGGGACAACCTCGCCTCCGACGACGCCGCCGACCCGACCGAGTCCTCGGCCGCCGCCGACAAGGGGTCCGTCACGGTCGCCGGCCAGAACTTCCCGGAGGCCACGCTCGTCGCCTCGATGTACCAGCAGCTCCTCGAGAACGGCGGCTACACCGTCGAGACCAAGCTGGTCGACTCCCGCGATGCCTACATGCCGACGTTCCCCGACAGCGTCGACATCGTGCCCGAATACGTGGGCGGCATCGTCAACTTCCTCAACAGCCAGGAGAACGGCGGCGACGCCTCGCCCTTCGAGGCCGGTGACGGTGAGGCGCTCGCGGCCGACGGTGCCGACCTGCTCGATGCCGCGGGCATCACGCTGCTCGACGTCTCGCCGGCGACCGACACCAACGCCTTCTTCGTGACGAAGGAGTACAGCGAGGCCGAGGGCGTCACGGCCCTCTCCGACCTCGAGGGCAAGTCGGTCACCCTGGCCGCCGCTCCCGACTGCGAGGGCCGCCTCGACTGCGAGGGTGGGCTGTCCGACGAGTACGGCATCGACATCACTCAGGTGCTGCCGCTCGGCTACGCCAGTGACCAGACCTACCAGTCGGTGATCAGCGGCGAGGCGGAGCTCGGCGAGACCAGCACCACCGACGGAACGCTCGACTCCCAGGGCCTGGTGGTCCTCGAGGACGATCTGCAGATCCAGCCCGCGCAAAACCTCGTCCCGGCCGTCGGCACCGACTTCCTGGCCGAGCACGCCGACATCGCCGACATCCTCAACCCGTTGATGGCGGCGCTGACCACGGAGAAGCTGACCGAGCTCAACGGCCGGATCGCCGTCGACCGCGAGAAGCCCGAGGACGTGGCGACCGACTTCCTCACCGAGGCCGGCCTGCTCTGAGCTACCCGCGTTCGTGGACCCCGATAGCCAACGCGGCCGGGTGCACGTCGCTAAGTGCGAGCACCGAGTCCCGGTCCTCGAAGCGCCGGCCCGCCCCCGCGCCCCCCCGCGGCGGCCGGGCGG
>NZ_JANPEO010000132.1:0-6053 GCF_031422975.1 Nocardioides sp.
CTGTCAGAAATTATTGTCCTACATCAAAGAAACCACCACCACAACCACACACACCAAAAAAGGCGTCCATAAGCCATGATGACGGGGCAAAACAAACTAATTCGTCGACTATGACACACTGTTGAGTTCTCAAACATCAGACGCACACCGCGCTCATCCACTTTCGTGACTTCGCTGCGGCAGCTGATGGTCGTACTGTATGAGGCGTGTTTCCGCAGGAGCAAATCCTGGGCACTCGCACCTCGCCCCTCTCAGCGTCTCGAACCTGCAAGGCCCGACGTGGTGAGAGAGAGTGGCCGACTCGGGAGCCGGAAGCCCGGCCTTCTGGCCTTGCTTCCCGCCGCATCCCGGCGACAGGACAGAACATTAGGCAGATGCGGGCGATCATGCAAATCCAAATCGTGTGACGGCGGCCACAGATGCTTGCCAATCAGCGTTTGTGCAGGTCAGCGGCTTGTGAGCGGTCTGCAGACAGCCGTGTCTCCGAGCGTGTCGCAGGCGTCCTGCCACGCCCAGGCTCAGCGCGACCTCGGCGTCAGCGGACCCGGACGCCGGCGAAGTTCTTCTTGCCGCGACGCAGCACCAGCCAGGAGCCACCGAGCAGGTCGCCCTCGACGGGCACCAGGTCGGGGTCCTCGATCCGGGTGTTGTTGAGGTAGGCCCCGCCCTCCGCGACGGTCCGCCGGGCCTCCCCCTTGCTCTTGGCGAGCCCGGTCTCGACGAAGAGGTCCACGACCGACGGCATGGCGTCTCGCGTGGCCGCGGTGGTGCCCGCCTCGCTCAGGGCGGCGGCCAGGGTCGCCGCGCTCAACGCGTGGAGGTCACCGCCGCCGAAGAGTGCGGCCGCTGCGGCCTTGGCCTGCTCGGTCACGCCCGCGCCGTGCACCAGCGTCGTCACCTCGTCGGCCAATCGCTTCTGCGCTGCTCGCAGGAACGGCTTCTCGGCGGTCTGCGCCTCGAGCGCCTCGATCTCGCTCCGACTCAGGAGCGTGAAGATCTTGAGCATCTCCACGACCTTCTCGTCCTCGACGTTGAGCCAGAACTGATGGAAGGCGTAGGGCGACATCATCTCCGGATCGAGCCACAGGGCGCCGCCCTCGGTCTTGCCGTACTTGGTGCCGTCGGCCCTGGTCACGAGCGGGGTCGCGAAGGCGTGGGCCTGGCCGCTCGAGGCACGCCGGATCAGCTCGGCGCCACCGGTGATGTTGCCCCACTGGTCGGAGCCGCCGAACTGGAGCGTCACGCCGTGCTCGTTGTACAACGACAAGAAGTCCATCGACTGCAGCAGGACGTAGGAGAACTCGGTGTAGCTGATGCCCGACTCGAGGCGCCGCTTGACCGTGTCCCGCGCGAGCATGCGGTTGACCGGGAAGTGCTTGCCGACCTCTCGCAGGAAGTCGATCACCGACATCGACGCCGTCCAGTCGTAGTTGTTGACGACCGTCGCGGCGTTGTCGCCGTCGAAGCTGACGAAGCCGGAGACCTGTCGCCGTACTCGCTCGGTCCAGTCCTTGACGGTGTCCAGGCTGTTGAGCGTGCGCTCGCCGGAGTCCTTCGGGTCGCCGATCATCCCGGTGGCGCCGCCGACGAGGATGTACGGCGTGTGGCCGGCGTCCTGGAGCCGGCGGGCCGTCACGAGCTGGAGGAGATTGCCCATGTGGAGACTCGGCGCGGTCGGGTCGAAGCCGACGTAGAAACGAACACTCCCGGCACCCAGGGCGGCGCGTAGTTGCGCCGGGTCGGTCGAATGGGCGACGAGGCCTCGCCATTCGAGTTCGTCGAGAACGTTCGGGGTAGACACGCTGGTCCTTCCGGTGGGGATCTGCCTGGTGCGCTGGCGGCCCAAGCCTGCCAGACGTGGTCCGCGCCTAGCATGTGAGTTCACACCCGAGGGAAGGGCACCACGTTGATCGCAGGCAGGTACTCGCTCGGGCGCGAGCTCGGGCGCGGCGGCATGGGAGCCGTCTATCTGGCCCACGACGAGGTCCTCGGCCGTGAGGTGGCGATCAAGCGCATCGGCATGTTGCCGGGGGCGACCAGTCCCGACCTCGCGCGCGCCGAACGGGAGGCCCGGTTGGCGGCGATGCTCAACCACCCCCACGTCGTGTCGGTCTTCGACCTCGTGACCGACCAGGACCACCAGTGGCTGGTGATGGAGTACGTCGAGGGCGAGTCGCTCGCCGAGCGGATCCGCAGCGGCGGCGTCCTCGACCACGCCGAGGCAGCCCAGATCATGTGGCAGGTCGCGGACGGCCTCACGTCGGCCCACCGAGCAGGCATCACGCACCGTGACGTCAAGCCGTCCAACATCCTCGTGACCGCCGACGGACAGGCCAAGCTCACCGACTTCGGCATCGCGCGATCCCAGGCGGATGCCAGCCTGACTCAGACCGGTCTCGTCACGGGGTCGCCGGCCTACCTGGCCCCGGAGGTCGCGTCGGGCACCGGCGCGGGCATGGCCAGCGACGTGTGGTCGCTGGGCGCGACGCTCTTCCACGTGCTGGCCGGCAAGCCGCCGTACGACGTGAGTGCCAACCTCATCGGCGGGCTCTACAAGATCGTGCACGAGGAGCCGCCACGGCTCACCGACGCCGGCGCGTTCGACGAGCTGCTGCGCGCGACGATGGCCAAGGAGCCGGCCGACCGGTGGCCGATGGAGCGCGTCCGCGACCGGCTCGCCCAGATCCGGCGTGATCCGGCCGCGGTCGGCGTGACGTCCATGCGGGTGGTCGACCACCAGGCCGGGCCCGCGACCGAGGTGCTCGCCCCGATCCTGACGGCGCCGGTCGCGACGACAGAGATCGCTGCCACACCCGCTGCCGGTTCCTCCGAGAGCCGGCGCACGCCGTGGGTGTGGCTCGCCGCGATCGGGGCCGCCGCGATCGCGATCGTGATCCTGGTGATCGCGCTCACCGGCAGCGACCCGAGCGATCAGGCGAGCGACCAGCGCACCTCCCAGCCCACCAGTGAACCGACCTCCGATGCCCCCTCGACCCCAGCCGCCAACACCCGCCGAGAGATCACGGCCTTCATCGGCACCTACCTCGCGACCGCCCCCACCGACCCCGAGGCGACGTTCGCGATGCTCACTCCGCAGTTCCAGGCCGAGTCCGGAGGCATCCAGGGCTACAGCGGCTTCTGGCGGACCATCGCCACGGCCGCACCCAGCAACATCAAGGTGGACGCGGAGGCGCTGACCGTGTCGTACGACGTCGCCTATCGCACGGTGCGCGGCGGCAGCGACAGCGACTCGGTGCAGCTCCAGCTCCAGCGCACGGACGGCGGTTACCTCATCGCCGGCGAGAGCTGACCCCCGGAACCGGTGCTGGGCGACGAACTCAGGGGCGCTCTCGTCACCTGGATCGAGAGAGGACCTGTCCCTCCGCCGAAGGCAGGACTCTCTGGGCCGTTGACCCCCACCGAGTTCGAGACCATCATGACCAAGCCGGCCACCCAGGCCGCGTGACCCCACCTGTCACCTGATTCAACAGACCCACACAACCGACCCACCCGACGGCCATCGGGCCGCCGACCACCTCACCAGCAGAGACGGCCCCCTCATGAACCCTCGCCAGAAGCCCGCACTCCGGCTCACTGCCGTGATCGCCTCGATCGCTGCAGCCGGGTTGCTTTCCTCTCCTTCGTTCGCCGCGTCCCCCGATTCCGACGGTGACGGCATGCCGAACCGGTGGGAGCTCAAGCACAACCTCAACCCGCAGATCGCCAACGCCAAGGGCGACCCCGATCACGACGGCCTGCGCAACATCGCCGAGTACCGAACCGGCGCCCTCCCGCAGGACGAGGACACCGACAACGACGGCGCCGACGACGGCGACGAAGTCCACGACGGTTTCGCCTCCACCGACGTCGACGACGCCGACACCAACGACAACGGCGTCCTCGACGGCGACCAGGACGCCGACCACGACGGCGTCGACAACGAGGACGAGGACGACGCCGACGAGGCCTGCGTCGCCGACGACGACGACAACGACACCGACGGGATCGACAACGAGGACGAGAACGACTTCGGCACCAAGGTCAACGATGCCGACTCCGACGACGACGGCACCCCCGACTCCGCCGAGGACTCCGATGACGACGGGGTCGACAACGCCACCGAGGACGACAGCCAAGACGACAGCGACGACCAGGGCGAGGACGAGCAGGACGAGTGCGAGGACTGACCACCTGAGCTGACAGCGTCCCCGGACTCGTGCGCGAGTTCGGGGACGATTCGTTCCCACCTGGTGCAGGTCGGCGCGACCGACCGACGTTTCCCTTGCGTCTCGTCAACCCGAACTTCGGTGGGGCGGGTGGGGCTCGAACCCACGACCCAGGGATTATGAGTCCCTTGCTCTAACCGACTGAGCTACCGCCCCTCGAACGGGCGCAGCCTACGCAATCTCGCGTTCGCCAGACACCGTGGTCAGGGGCGGGGAGCATTCACAGGTGCGCCGACTCCTCTTCCCCCTCGTCCTGTTCGCACTCCTGGTCGCCGAACCGGTCGTCGACGCCGACGTGCTCACGTCGTCGGCCGCGGCGGGGACGGACATGGACTGCAGCGACTTCACCACCCAGGCGGCGGCCCAGGCGTTCTTCCTCAATGCCGGCCCCGGTGACCCGCACCGACTCGACGGCGATGGCGACCGTGTGGTGTGTGAGTCGAATCCGTGCCCGTGCATCGGAAGCGGCGCCCCGGTGCCCCTGGTCGGGCAGACGACGGCTCCGACGCCGACGAGCGACACGAATCCCGACGGATCCGGCACCAGCGGCCCCGTGCAACGACACTGGGGCAACGTCGTCAAGGTCACCGACGGTGACACCTTGCAGGTGCGGATCGAAGGGGTGGGAGTGCGGTCGGTGCGCATCCTCGGCATCGACACCCCGGAGGTGTACGGCGGACGCGAGTGTGGCGGCGACGCCGCATCGGCGCAGATGGCGCTGCTGGCGCCGGTCGGCTCACGCGTGCAGCTCGAGTCGGACCCGAGCCAGGCGGATCGCGATCGCTACGGCCGGTGGCTGCGCTACGTCGCTCGCAAGCGCCTCGACGTGGGGCGCGAGCAGATCCGCCGCGGCCTGGCCCGGACCTACGTCTACCGCAACGATCCGTTCCGACGGACCCGCGAGTACCAGCGCACCGAGCAGGTCGCGCACGACCTGCTGCGCGGGTCGTGGGACCTGTGCTGGTGAGACCCGTCAGTCGGTGACCTGGACCGCGTGCATGCGCTCCACTGGTCGGCGCCGACCAATTGCGGGATGCTCGGTGGCATGAGCGAAGAGCGTCCGGCCTTCCAACCGCTGCCCGAGGACTGGGAGCGCGCGCTGTGCATCGTGGCGCACCCCGACGACCTGGAGTTCGGCGCCGCCGCTGCGGTGGCGCGATGGACCGGCCAGGGCAAGCAGGTCGTCTACTGCATGGTGACCAGCGGCGAGGCCGGCATCGACGGCCTTCACCCCGACGAGTGCCGCGCGGTGCGCGAAGCGGAAGAGGTGGAGTCGGCTCGAGTCGTGGGTGTGAGCGAGGTCGAGTTCCTCGGGCAGCCGGACGGCATCGTGGAGTACGGCGTCGCGTTGCGGCGTGTGCTGGCGGAGGTGATCCGGCGGCATCGGCCCGACGTCGTCATCACCGGCAACTTCCGCGACTCGTGGGGCGGGGCGTCGTTGAACCAGGCCGACCACATCGCCGTCGGTCGGGCCGTGCTGGACGCCGCGCGGGACGCGGGGAACCGGTGGATCTTCCCCGAGCAGCTGTCCTCCACCCTCGAGCCGTGGGGCGGCGTGAAGGCTGTCTGGGCCGCCGGCTCGCCCGAGTCACGCCACGCCGTCGACACGACCGAGACGTTCGACCGCGGCGTGGCCTCGCTCGAGGCGCACCGGGCCTACATCGACGGGCTCGGCTGGGAGAACTGGGACCCGCGCGAGTTCCTCGAGGGGATGGCGCGGCAGGTCGGCCAGTCGCTCGGCGTCGCGTTCGCTGCGCCGTTCGAGGTCTACTCGCTGGGCTTCGGGGAGTGAGTGAGGGCGTTGGCGCCGTTCAGCGTCGCAAGGTC
>NZ_JANPEO010000133.1:0-4544 GCF_031422975.1 Nocardioides sp.
CGACGGCGCGCCCACCGCGGCCGCCTCGATCGGTCAGGTACACCGCGGCCGGTGGCGCGACGCCGACGGCACCGAGCGCGAGGTGGCCGTCAAGGTGCAGTACCCCGGTGCCGGCGAGGCGCTGATGGGCGACCTGCGCCAGATCGCCCGGGTCGCCCGGGGGGTGGCGCCGGTGTTCCCCGGCATCGACATCAAACCGCTGGTCGCGGAGCTGCAGGCTCGGGCGGCCGACGAGCTCGACTACGGGCTCGAGGCCGAGGCCCAGCGCACCTTCGCGACGGCATTCCGCGACGACCCCGAATACGTCATCCCCGACGTCGTCGCCGTCGGTGGCGAGGCGATCGTCACCGAGTGGCTCGAGTCGCCCCACTCGCTGGCCCACGTGATCCGTGAGGGCACGCAGGAGGAGCGCGACCACTACGGCGAGCTGCTCGCCCGCTTCCTCTTCGTGGGTCCGGCCCGGACGGGCATGCTGCACGCCGACCCGCACCCCGGCAACTTCCGTCCGGTGCCTGGCCCCGACGGCGAGCCCGGCCGGCTCGGCATCCTCGACTTCGGCGCCGTCGCCCGTCTCCCCGGTGGGCAGTTCCCCGAGGCCATGGGACGGCTGATGCGCGTCGCCACCGAGGCCGACCCGGACAACCTGGTCGCCGGGCTGCGCGCCGAGGGCTTCATCAAGGACAACGTCAAGGTCGACCCCCAGCTCGTCCTCGACTACCTCGCCCCCTTCGTCGAGCCGGCGCGACTGGACGACTTCCAGTTCACCCGCGCGTGGATGCGCGCGCAGTTCGAGCGGGTCAACAACCCGCGCGACCCTGCCTTCACGCTGGCCACCAAGCTCAATCTGCCGACGTCCTACCTGTTGATCCACCGCACCTGGCTCGGCGGTCTCGGCCTGCTTAGCCAGCTCGAGGCACAGGCCCCGTTCCGCGCCATCCTGACCGAGCACCTGCCCGGTTTCGCCCTCGAGTGAGCCGTCCACGACCGGGCACCGACTGGCGTGACAGCATGACCCGCATGGACTCTGCCGTGGCGCTGGCCCGCTGGCACGACGTGGCCGCGAGCAGCGATGCCGCAGGCCTGCCCGCGCTGATCGCCGAGGACGCGGTCCTCCGCAGCCCGGCCGTGCACACGCCTCAGGTGGGCCGCGACACGGTCGTCGGCTACCTGACAGCCGCCTTCGCCGTGCTCGGACCCCACCTCGCCTACGACCGCGAGTGGCTCGGCGAGGACTCGGCCGTGCTGCAGTTCCGCACCGTCGTCGGCGGACTCGACGTCAGCGGCGTGGACATCATCACCTGGGACGGCGACGGCCTGATCGTCGACTTCACCGTGATGATCCGCCCGGTCAAGGCACTCAACGCCGTCATCGAGCACATGGGCGCGGAACTGATGCGGATGCTCGCTGGCTGAGCGGCGTACCCGCAGACGGACCGCTCCGCGCTACCGAACAGTCGCGTGGTCCCGAGCGCCCGCCGACAGCCTGACTGTTCGGTAGCGTCTGCTCGGCTCCCGCGGATCGAACCGTCCTGGGGCCCGGCCGTCAGCCGACCCAGAACCCGCGGTCGCCGCCCCAGCCACCGAAGTGCTCGCGGTACGTCGAGGCCGACCGGTCGCCGAGATAGGACCCCACGACGGCCGCACCCAGGTCGTCGAGCTCGGGCGAGACCATCCGGCCCTCGACCCGGCGGGCCATCGACTCGATGAACCGCGCCAGGCCCGGGTCGTCGCCGAGCCGGAAGAATGTCGTCTGCGCGCCGATCCGGCGGGAGTTGTCGAGTTCGCGCACGGTGTTGGCGATCGTCAGGGGGTGCGGCGGGTAGGAGAACGACACCTCCCCGTCGGGCTCCAGGTGACTGGTCGGCTCCCCGTCGGTGACGATCAGGAGCACCGGCTGCGCGCTGGGGTGCCTGCGGAAGTGCCGGTTGGCGAGCAGCAGCCCGTGGTGCAGGTTGGTGCCCTTGTCCCAGCGGGCGTCGAGGCCCGTCAGCTCCTCGATCTCCATCACCTGCGCGTGCCTGCCGAAGCCGATCAGCTGTAGATGGTCACCGCGGAAGCGGGAGCGGATCAATTGGTGCAGGGCAAGTGCGGTGCGCTTCATCGGCACCCAGCGGCCGTCCATCGCCATCGAGAAGGAGGTGTCGACCAGCAGCGCGACGGCCGCCTGTGTGCGCTCCTCGGTCTCCTGGACCTCGATGTCCTCGACCCGCAGCCTCAGCGGGCGCGTACGCCCGTCGCCGGCACTGCGCAGCACTGCATTGGTGATGGTCCGCGTCACGTCCCACGGCTCGGTGTCGCCGTACTCCCACGCCCTGCTTGCGCCCGACAGCTCACCGGCCGAACCGGCGTTGCGGCTCTCGCGCTGGCCCTGGCGGCCCGACATCCGGGTGGCGACGTCGCGCAGCAGCGCCTTGCCGAGCTGGCGCATCGCCTTGGGTGAGAGCCGCAGCTCTCCGTCGGAGCCACGCTGCAGATAGCCGGAGTCACGCAGCGCCTTCTCGAGCTCGGAGAGGGTGCGCGCGTCGACGGCGGCCTGGTCACCGAGCTGGCGCGCGAGGGCGTCGAGGTCGACCCATGACATGTCACTGTCCATCCGCGCGCCGCCGTAGGACTGGGAGAGCTGGTCACCGAGCGCATCGAGCTCGGCCAGATCCTGGAAGACACCCGTACCGTCACCGAGGCCGAGGCCCTGTTCGCCATCGAAGCCCTCGGAGCCGTCCCAGTCGAGATCGGGCCGCAGGGACTGGAGGTTGGCGTCCATCCTCGCGAGCTGCTCCATGAGCTCCGGCGACCCGAACGCCTGCTGCGAGAGCGCCATCAGCTCGGCGCGCTGCTCGGGGGTCATCGAGTTGAGCATCCGCTGGGCCGCGGCCGAGCGCTCCGCGAGCGTGTCCATCAGCTCGTCGATGTTCGTGGGGTCCTCCGGGAAGAAGTCGCCGTGCCTGTCCATGAACTCGGCGAAGTCCTCGTCGGTGTCCTCACCGCGCGCATGCTTCTCGAGGAGGTCGTTGAGGTCGCGGAGCATCTCGTTGATCGCGGCCCGGTCCTCGTCGGTCGCGCCCGCCATCGCCTCCTTCATGCCGGCGAAGCGCTGGTCCAGCAGCTCGCGGCCGAGGAGGTCCTTGATCTCCTCATAGGCCTCGCGCGCCTCTGGCGAGGTCCAGTCGTACGCCGCCAGCTCGGCCACCGCCGCGGCGGTCGACTCAGGGAGGGCGTCGAGCTGGAGCTCGCGGAAGGTGCGGTCGCCGTCCTCCATCACCACGTCGCGCGCGAGCTGTCCGCGCTCCGCGAGCACCGCCTTGTCCAGCAGCTCCCGCACCTGCTGCATCGTGCCGTCGAGGTGGTGGCGCTGCAGCAGGTCGCGTCGCTTCTCCGCGATCCGCCGGGCGAGGTCGTCGAGCCCCAGCTGGTCCTTGCCGCCGCGGCGCAGGAACTCGCGCATCGCGCGCTCGGGCGAGTAGCCCGCCATCACGTCCTCGCCGATCGCGTCCAGCGCTTCCGCGAGGTCGACCGGCGGGGCGAGCGGGTCACCGCCGTCGTACTTGCGATAGCGGCTCACGGGTTCCTCACCTCAGCCATAGACGGTCTCCCGTCCGTCCGTCTCCTTGCCGACCCGGCGGGCGAGGTAGAGCCCCTCGAGCGCGAGCTCGATGGCGCACGCACGCTCGCCGTCGTTCGCGGCGCCGATCCGCTCGCCGATGTCGTCGTAGACCTCGGACTCACCGAGCACGGGCAGCCCGGACAGGAACTGGACGGCCGTCGTCTGGGCGCCGGTCGAGATGGTCGCGCCGTCCTCGATGGCCTCGACGAGGAGGCCCAGGTCGAGACCACGGAAGTGTCCGCGGACGGCCTCGGCGATCGCCGTACGCAGCAGGTGCGTCAGCACCTCGCTCTCACGACCCTCCTCCCCCGTCTCGAACTCGATCTTGCCGCCGAGCACCTCGACGGCGGTCTCGAGGTCGACGACGCGGGCCACGGCCCGCTCTTCCTTGTTGATCGTCGCGCGGTGCAGCGCGGCCGCGGCGATCGTCTCTGCCCCGGCGATGGCGAACCGCGCGCTCACACCCGAGCGCTGGTCGATGGCGCTGGACTCGCGCAGGTGGCGGGTGAAGCGCGCAAGGATCTCGACCAGCACGTCGGGCACCTCGGCGACCAGGTGGGCCTCCTGGCGGATCACCGCGATCTCGTCGGCGATCTCGAGCGGGTAGTGCGTGCGGATCTCGGCGCCGAAGCGGTCCTTGAGCGGAGTGATGATGCGCCCGCGGTTGGTGTAGTCCTCCGGGTTGGCGGACGCCACGACGAGGACATCGAGGGGCAGCCGCAGGACGTAGCCGCGGATCTGGATGTCGCGCTCCTCCATCACATTGAGCATCGCGACCTGGATGCGCTCGGCCAGGTCGGGGAGCTCGTTGATGGCCACGATCCCCCGGTGCGAGCGGGGAATCAGGCCGAAGTGGATCGTCTCGGGGTCTCCCAGCGAGCGGCCCTCGGCGACCTTCATCGGGTCGACGTCACCGATCAGGTCCGCGACGCTCGTGTCGGGG
>NZ_JANPEO010000134.1:0-2498 GCF_031422975.1 Nocardioides sp.
GACGTAGAAGGGCCGGTTGTCCTGCGTGATGCCGGACCCGGCGAGGCCGTCGAAGTCCGCGAAGTCGCCGGCACGCACGCTGTCGACCTGGAGCGTCAGCTCGCCCGACACGTCGGGGGCCGGCTGCCAGGTCACGGACTCCGCGTCGCCGAACGACAGCTGCGTGGGGGCTGCCTGCTCGGTGGCGGTCTCGGACGCAGTCGGCGACGCCGTCGGGTCGGGCTCGGTCGTGTCCGAGCCACAGGCCGAGAGCATGAATGCGACGACGAGGGTCAGGAGACTGGCACGCATCATGGGTGCATTGTGCACCGGTGGTGACCAGCCGAACCTCGCAACCGAGTCAGCAGCCGACGAGGCGCTCCGCGAACCAGCCCATGATGCCGTCGAGGCTGATCCGCTCCTGCCGCATGGTGTCGCGCTCGCGCACGGTCACCGCGTTGTCGTCGATGCTCTCGAAGTCGATGGTCACGCAGAACGGAGTGCCGATCTCGTCCTGGCGGCGGTAACGACGGCCGATGGCGCCCGAGTCGTCGAACTCCACATTCCAGTTCTGGCGCAGCTCGGAGGCCAGCGCCTTCGCCTTGGGCGTCAGGTCGGCGTTGCGGCTCAGCGGCAGGACGGCCACCTTGACCGGCGCGAGGCGCGGGTCGAGCTTCAGCACGACCCGCTTGTCGACGCCGCCCTTGGTGTTGGGCGCCTCGTCCTCGGTGTAGGCGTCGATCAGGAACGCCATCAGGCTGCGGGTCAGACCGGCAGCGGGCTCGATGACATAGGGCAGGTAGCGCTCGTTGCTCGCCTGGTCGAAGTAGGACAGGTCCTTGCCGGAGAACTCGCTGTGCTGCTTGAGGTCGTAGTCGGTGCGGTTGGCGATGCCCTCGAGCTCCTCGAAGTCACGACCGGAGAAGCCGAAGCGGTACTCGATGTCGGTCGTGCCCTTGGAGTAGTGGGACAGCTTCTCCTGCGGGTGCTCGTAGTGGCGCAGGTTGTCGGGGTCGATGCCGAGGTCGACGTACCAGCGGGTGCGCTCCTCGATCCAGTAGCGGAACCACTCGTCGTCCTCGCCGGGCTTGACGAAGAACTCCATCTCCATCTGCTCGAACTCGCGGGTGCGGAAGATGAAGTTGCCGGGGGTGATCTCGTTGCGGAAGCTCTTGCCCATCTGGGCGATGCCGAAGGGCGGCTTCTGCCGGCTGGAGGTCACCACGTTGGCGAAGTTGAGGAAGATGCCCTGGGCGGTCTCGGGACGCAGGTAGTGCAGCCCCGACTCGTCCTCGATCACGCCGAGGTAGGTCTTGAGCATCATGTTGAAGTTGCGCGGCTCGGTCCACGCGGCGCGGGTGCCGCAGTTGGGGCAGGCGACGGACGCGTTGATGTCCACCGAGTCGGGGTCGTCGATCCCCTTCTTGGCGGCGTAGTCCTCCTGGAGGTGGTCCTCGCGGTAGCGCTTGTGGCAGGACTGGCACTCGGTCAGCGGGTCGCTGAACGTCTTGAGGTGGCCGGAGGCCTCCCAGGTCCGGGTCGGCAGGATCACGCTGGAGTCGAGGCCGACCACGTCGTCGCGCCGGGTGACCATGAACTTCCACCACTGGCGCTTGATGTTCTCCTTGAGCTCGACCCCGAGCGGGCCGTAGTCCCAGGCCGACTTGGTGCCGCCGTAGATCTCACCGCAGGGGTAGACGAAGCCACGACGCTTCGCGAGCGAGACGACGTTGTCGAGGGCGGTGGGAGCGGGCTTGGCCACAAGGGTTCCTTCGGGGTTGGCCGGCTGGCTGCCGGTCAGGGGCGATGAGCGAACGCTCAGCCTAGTGCGCGGGGCGAGGCGATATTGAGGTCGGTGCCCGGCTCGACGACTTCATAGGCGCTGGGCTCGTCGACTGCTCGACTCAGGAGTGGCACGGCCTGCATCTTCACGTCGTACGCCGACAGCGCGCGCCGGTAGGCGCCGACGTGCTCCCACTGCGTGGACAGCACCCACAGCTCGGGATCATCGACATTGCGGCCCACCGTGCCGTGCTCGTAGCCGGGTCGGGCAGCCAGCGCCGCGTGCGCGACCTCCATCTCGGAGCGGAACGCGTCGGCGGCGGCGGCGGACACACGGAAGCGGGAGACGACGAGCACGCTGGCAGCGTACTCAGGACGCGACCACCAGGCGCAGTATTGACAATGATTCTCAACTTGGCGAGAATCATTCTCATGTTGGTTCGTCCTTGCAGTCTCGTGGCTCTGGCCGTCGCCCCCCTGCTCCTGTCCGGGTGCGGCGGGTCGGGCGGCCCGGCCGACGGCGGGCACCAGGCGGTGGCCGCCTTCTTCCCCCTGGCGTGGATCACCGAGCAGGTGGCCGGATCTGGGTGGGAGGTCACTGGGCTGACACAGCCCGGCGCCGAGCCCCACGACCTGGAGCTCGGCATCGCGCAGACCGCGGCGCTCGACGCGGCCGACGTGGTGGTGTTCGAGCACGGCTTCCAGCCGGCGGTCGACGAGGCGATCGCCAACGTCGC
>NZ_JANPEO010000135.1:0-3575 GCF_031422975.1 Nocardioides sp.
GAGTTGCCGATGCGCGGCAGGATCGCGTCGTAGTCGGAGAGCTGCTTGCCGCGGAACTGCAGATCGGGTTGGTCTCCCGAGAGGTCGATTCCGAAGCGCAGCGTGTTGAGCACCTTCACCACGTGACCGCGATCCTGCGCGGCGGTGCGCAGTCGCTGAGTGCTGTAGGAGCGCGGGGCTCGGGACAAGATGGCCAGCTTCACGAGATCACACCTGATTGGATAGGGGGGTGGCAGCCACTCATCCAACCAGCCTCGGCCAGGTGAGCGCCGGATGGCGCGAATGGGTGCGGCTGCCTGGCATCGATGTCGAGTGGATCAAGGCCAAGCTCGACACGGGTGCCCGGTCCAGCGCGATCCACGCCTTCGACATCCACGAGTTCATCCGCGACGGCGAGCCCTGGGTGCGTTTCTCCATCCACCCCTGGCAACGATCGCGCGAGGACTCGGTCGACGTCGAGCTGCCGATCCACGACCGCCGGCGGGTTCGCTCCTCCACCGGCCACGAACAGGAGCGCTACGTCGTGCTGATGGACATCAGCCTCGTCGAGCGCACCGTCACCGCTGAGGTCACGCTGACGGGCCGCGACCAGATGGGCTTCCGGATGCTGATCGGCCGCGAGGCCCTGCGCCAGGGCTATCTCATCGACTCGCGGCGTTCCTACCTCGGCGGCCGGCCCAAGCGCGCCGTACGCCGCCGCAACCGCGGCGTCTGACAACTCACCGACCCCAGGGTCTTGCGGAGTTCTGTGCGTGCGCCTACCCTCAGCCTTACATTGTAAGACTTACGTTGTAAGGGGAAACTTATGAAGGCAGCAGTTCGCAGGTCGTACGGCGCACCCGACGTCGTTCGCATCGAGGAGGTGCCCGCCCCCACGCCGGGCGCGACGCAGGTGCTCGTGCGGGTCCACGCCAGCGCGGTCACGGCCGCCGACGCCCGCATTCGAGCCGCCGACTTCCCGCGGGGCTACGCCCTGATCGCGCGGCTGCTCTTCGGCCTGCGCCGGCCGCGGCAGCCGATCCTCGGCGGTGTCGCCAGCGGAGTCGTCGAGGCCGTGGGTGCTCGCGTCGAGGGGTTCGAGGTGGGCGACGTGGTCAGTGGCACGACGGGCCTGGGGCTGGGCTGCCACGCCGAGCTCGCCGTCCTGTCGGCGAAGAAGCTGGTGCACAAGCCTGCCGAGGTCTCCCACGAGCAAGCCGCTGGTGTGCTGTTCGGTGGCCCGACGGCCCTGCACTTCCTGCGCGACGTCGCGCACGTGCAGCCCGGTCAGACGGTCCTGGTCAATGGCGCGTCCGGAGCGGTCGGCACCAACGCGGTCCAGCTGGCCAAGCACCTCGGCGCCGAGGTCACGGCCGTGACGAGTGCAGCCAACGCCGTACTGCTCAAGCAGCTCGGTGCGGACCGCGTGGTCGACTACGCCCTGACCCCGGCCGCCGACCTCACGGAGAGGTTCGACGTCGTCCTCGACAACGTCGGCAACCTCGGGCGCGACGACGGACGCCGGCTGCTGGCCCGGGACGGGGTCCTGGTGCTGGTGGTGGCGGATCTCGGCGAGACGCTGCGAGCGCACGGCAACGTCAAGGCAGGCCCTGCGCCCGAACGGGCCGAGTCGTTCGGCACGCTGCTCGACCTGGTCGCGGACGGGACTCTCACCGTGGTCAACCAGCACGTCCTGGACCTCGCGGACATCGTGCAGGCCCACGAGGTCGTCGACTCCGGGCGCAAGGTCGGCAACATCATCGTCCGCCCCTGACCGGGTGTCGGGCCGGGGGATGTGGTGACCGTCGGCCGGGCCGCGCGTAGACACGCGGACATTGCGCGACCCCCGAGCGTCCTCTGAGCGAGGCGACGGGCCCGGACCCCGACCAAGGTCCGCGTGTCTACGAGGTCGGTGCGGCCTGCCGCGCCCCGCCCCCCGCGACGGCTCACAGGGAAGACACACGAGCGGCCCACCTCCCCGACAGGTCGCCCGGCCACGCTCACTGTCACCGGCCGGGCCTTCGAGTCATGAACGCCCGCGGGATCGACAGTCCGACCAAGCGAAGGAAGCACCGTGAACAACACCCCCGAGATCCCCGAGACCAGCGAGATCCCCAGCGAGGAGCCCGTCTCCGCCCCGAAGCGCTCCTGGCGCCACCCGGGCCGTGGTCGCACGGCCATCGCGGCCGGCGCGGCCGTCATCGGCCTGGCCGTCGGCGGCATCGGCTTCGGCGCGGGGTACGCCGTCGGCGACCACGGCGACTCGACGCGGCAGACCTCCGGCTTCGCCCCCGGCGACCGGCCCTTCCCCGGAGGCGACCTGCATGGTCGTCCGGGAGGCCCAATCGACGGCGGCACCGGTCAGGCGCCCGACCTCGACGGCGATGAGACGACCCCCGGGTCGGGCACCGACTCCGGCGACGGTTCGACGACGCAGCAGGGCTGAGCGGCCCGGAGGGGCCGGCGCGACTACCCTCACGACCGTGACCACCGCCAGCTCCCACCCCTGCCGGGGCGCGTAGTGGCGCGCGAGTCCTTCGCCATCGGCACCGTGCGGATCCGGGCCGGCTCGAGCCGCAACCTCGAGCTGCCGATCACGCGACTGGTCACCGGCTCGGACGTGAGCCTCCCGGTGCGCGTCGTGCACGGCCGCGAGGACGGCCCGACCGTGTGGCTGAGCGCCGCGATCCACGGCGACGAGGTCGTCGGCGTCGAGGTGATCCGCCAGGTGCTGGCCGGCCTCGACCCGAAGACCTTCCGCGGGACCCTGGTCGCCGTACCCGTCGTCAACGTCCTCGGCTTCATGGCCGGCGACCGCTACCTGCCCGACCGTCGCGACCTCAACCGGTCCTTCCCCGGGTCCGCGCGCGGCTCACTCGCGTCGCGGATCGCGCACCTGTTCATGACCGAGGTCGTCGCCAAGTGCGACGTCGGCCTCGACCTGCACACGGGCTCCGACCGGCGCTCCAACCTCCCGCAGATCCGTGCCGACCTCGACGACGGGCTGACCCGCCAGCTCGCCGAGGCGTTCGGCGCCCCGGTGATGCTGCACGCCGGCATCCGCGACGGATCGCTGCGCCATGCTGCCCGCGAGTGGGGCGCCAAGGTGCTGCTCTACGAGGCCGGCGAGTGCCTCCGGTTCGACGCCTATGCCATCGATGGGGGCGTGATCGGCGTACGCCGCGTGCTGGCTGCGCTGGGGATGACCGACCCGGTCAACGAGCCGGCGCCCACCCCGTCCGTCGAGTCGCGGGCAAGTGGCTGGGTCCGCGCGCGGCGTACAGGCATCCTGCACCTGGATGCCGCCCTGGGGCAGCGGGTCGACGAGGGCGACCGGCTCGGCGCCCTGCACGACTCCTTCGGCAAGACGCTGCGCCTCGTGCACGCCAACCGCACCGGCATCGTGATCGGCCGCACCGAGCAGCCCCTGGTCAACTCCGGCGATGCGCTCGTGCACATCGCCGACGTCTTCACCGGGTGAACCTGGCCTCACCAGCCTGGTCCCGGCGATGGCTGCTCGTAGCATCGCTCGGCCCCCACCCGGATGCGTGCGAGGTCGAGAGCCGGCCGTTTCCAGGTGGCGTCGAGCGGCGTCA
>NZ_JANPEO010000136.1:0-6597 GCF_031422975.1 Nocardioides sp.
ACGATTCGTGCATGCGCACGATCTCCCGCACCCTCGCCGCCACCGCTCCCCTCGCCGTCCTCCTCGTTCTCGGAGCTGCCCTGACCGCGTGCGGCGCGCCGCGCGACGAGGCCGACGACGCCTCGGGCACGGCCAGTGACACGTCCTCGGAGACCTCCTCGGCCGACGCCTGCGCCAAGGACAGCCTGCAGACGCTCACAGCCGGCACCCTGACCATCGGCACCGACTCGCCGGCCTACGAGCCGTGGTTCGTCGACGACGACCCGACCAACGGTCAGGGCTACGAGTCCGCCGTGGCCTTCGCCATCGCCGAGCAACTGGGCTACTCCACCGACGAGGTCACGTGGGTCACCGTGCCGTTCAACGCCGTCGTCAGCCCGGGAGAGAAGAAGTTCGACTTCGACGTCAACCAGGTCTCCATCACCGAGCAGCGCCGCAAGGCCGTCGACTTCTCCAGCGGCTACTACGACGTCCGCCAGACCGTGATCACCAACGCTGGCAGCGCCATCGACGGCGCCACCTCGATCGCCGATCTCGCCGACGCCAGGCTCGGCGCGCAGGTGGGCACCACGAGCTACACCGCGATCACCGAGACGATCGGCACGTCCGAGCAGCCGGCCGCGTTCGACACCAACGACCAGGCGGTGCAGTCGCTCAAGAACGGCCAGATCGACGGCATCGTCGTCGACCTGCCCACGGCCTACTACATGACCGCCGTCCAGCTCGACAAGGGCAAGATCGTCGGCCAGCTGCCGCTGCCCGACGGCGACGTCGAGCAGTTCGGCGCCGTGCTCGACAAGGACAGCCCGCTCACCGACTGCGTCAGCCAGGCCGTCGACGCGTTGCGTGCTGACGGCACCCTCGACCAGATCGCGTCCGAGTGGCTGGAGCAGCAGGGCGCTCCCGAGCTCTCCTGATGCGCACGGAGGTCAAGGACTGGCAGCCCTCCGCGATCCAGCTCGAGCGCGAGAGCTTCCGCCGTCGCCAGGCCGCGCGCAGCACCGCCGTCGCCGCGGCCAGCACGCTCCTGGTGCTGGGCGTCGTCGGCGGACTCGTCGTGAGCTCACCCGGTTGGGAGCGGGTCCACGAGACCTACTTCGACGCAGGGAAGGCGGTCGACGCGTTCCCGGCCGTGCTCGCCGGGCTCTGGGTGAACGTCAAGATCATGGTGATCTCGGCGATCGCCATCGTGATGCTCAGCCTGACCATCGCGGTGATGCGCACGACCCGCGGCCCGATCGCGTTCCCGCTGCGCCTGCTGGGCACGGTGTACGTCGACGTGTTCCGGGGCCTCCCGCTGCTGCTCGTCATCTTCCTGCTCGGGTTCGGCGGACCCGCCCTGGACCTGTCGGGCCTGCCTCGCAGTGCGCTGTTCTGGGGCTGCGCGTCGCTCGTGCTGTCCTACTCGGCGTACGTCGCTGAGGTCTTCCGTGCCGGCATCGAGTCGGTCCACCAGTCCCAGCGCCTCGCCGGGCGTGCGCTCGGGCTCACCTATGCCCAGACCCTGCGCCACGTCGTGCTCCCGCAGGCCTGGCGGCGCGTGCTGCCCGCGCTGATGAACGACCTCGTCTCGCTGCAGAAGGACTCGGGGCTGATCGCGGTGCTCGGCACGGTCATCGACGCGATCCGCGCGGCGCAGATCGAGACGGCGAAGGACTTCAACTACACGCCGTACGTCGTCGCGGGGTTCCTGTTCATCTGCCTGACCGTGCCGATGGCGCGGCTGACGGACTGGTATGCCCGCAAGCAGGGCTTCCACGGCGCGGGGAGCCTGATGTGAGCGACACAGACGACCGAGGAACGGGCTCACCGCATGGTGACGTGAAGGTCCTGGAGATGTCCGGCGTCCGCAAGGCGTTCGGCCCCAACGTGGTGCTCAACGGTGTCGACTTCACCGTCAGTCGCGGCGAGTGCGTGGTGCTGATCGGCGCCTCCGGCTCGGGCAAGTCGACGCTGCTGCGCTGCGCCAACCTGCTCGAGACGGTCGATGACGGCGTCATCACCTTCGAGGGCGACGACATCACCGACCCGCGGGTCAACGGCGACGAGGTCCGCGCGCGCATGGGCCTGGTCTTCCAGGCCTACAACCTGTTCCCGCACCTGACCGTGCTCGGCAACGTGACGCTGGCGCTGCGCAAGGTGCACGGCGTCGAGGCGACCGAGGCCGAGCAGCGCGGCCTCGCCATGCTCGACCGGGTGGGACTCGCGGAGAAGGCCAGGTCCCGGCCCGACGACCTCTCCGGTGGTCAGCAGCAGCGCGTCGCGATCGCTCGCGCGCTCGTCACCGGTCCGCGCCTGATGCTGCTCGACGAGGTGACCTCGGCCCTGGACCCTGAGCTCGTCGGCGAGGTGCTCGACCTGCTCTCCGACCTCAAGGGCGAGGGCGTGACGATGGTGCTCAACACCCACGAGATGGGCTTCGCCCGTGAGGTGGCCGACACCGTGTGCTTCCTGCACGACGGCGTCATCCACGAGTCCGGCACGCCGGCGCAGGTGATCGGCGACCCGCAGCAGGAGCGCACGCGCGCGTTCCTCTCGCGGATCCGTGCCTGACGCCTACAGGCCCTTGTCGGCAGCCTTCAACGTCGCGATCGCGTCCTCGTTGCCGGTGAACCCGACCTCTGCCTGCTCACGCCCGTAGCAGAACAGGACCAGCTCCGCCGGCAGGCCGGCCACCTCCACGCCGCCCTTGCCCCGGCGCGGCAGGGTGCGAGTTCCGGTGTCCGTACGCCGCAGTGCGACCGGCACGGTGGCTTTGCGCAGCAGCACCCGGCCGACGGTCCTGAGCGGCAGCCACAACGCGTCCTGGTCCTTCGTCGACAGCTCGCGCGGCTCCCAGGCGGGGGCGGCGCGGCGGATGTCCTCATGGTGGATGAACAGCTCGATCCGGTTCGCGAGCCCCTCGTAGGCGGGCACCGAGGCGGGGCTCCAGCGCGGTGGTCGGCGCACGCGCTCGACCAGGTCCGCGTAGTCCCAGTCGCCCACCCGGTCCATCTCCCGGTCGGTGAGGCCCGACAGCGGCGACAGCACGATGCCCGGCGCACCCAGGGCGCTGCCCTCCCGGACGATGAGGTGTGCGAGCAGCTCGCGCGTCGTCCAGTCGCCGCACAGCGTGGGCGCGTCGGGACCGAGCCGCTCGGCGAGGTCGGCCAGGGCGAGTCGCTCACGGCGGGCGAAGGACGTCATGGGTCCGACGGTAGCCTGCGATGGTGAGTGACGACGGGGCAGCGCTGCAGGGCTCGACCACCCGTGAAGGCTTCGCCGTGCTGGGTCACGCGATCAGGCGTGAGCCGGGCATCTTCATGCTCTCGACCCTCGGCTCCGTGCTCTTCGCCGTCCTCACCGTGGCCGACGCCTGGGTCCTCGGCTGGTCCACGGACCACGTCGTCATCCCCGCCTTCGAGACGGGCGAGATCGGCACCGGACTGCTCCTGAGCGTGCTCGCGCTCTTCCTCGGTGTCGCGATCCTGCGCGCGGTCGGCATCGTCGCCCGCCGCCTCGGCGCCGGCATCATGCAGTTCCGCATGCAGGCCCACACCCGGCGGGCCGTGACGAGGCAGTACCTCACGCTGCCGATGGAGTGGCACCAGCGGCACCCGACCGGGCAGTTGCTGTCGAACGCCTACTCCGACGTCGAGGCCGCGTGGGGACCGATCGCGCCGCTGCCGATGGCGCTCGGCACTGTCGTGATGATGGTCATCGCGGTCGTGCAGATGCTGCTCGCTGACGTCGTGCTGGCCATCGTCGGCCTCCTCGTCTTCCCGGCCGTGGTGCTCGCCAACCTCGCCTACCAGCGGCTCGCCTCGCCGCTGATGACGCACGCCCAGGGCCTGCGCGCGGAGATCAGCGAGATCGCCCACGAGTCGTTCGACGGCGCGATGGTGGTCAAGACGCTGGGCCGCGAGGGCGAGGAGACAGATCGCTTCCGCGACAAGGCCAACGTGCTGCGCGACGTCAACATCAAGGCCGGGCGCATCCGGGCCGCCTTCGACCCTACGCTCGCGTCGTTGCCCAACATCGGTGTGCTCGTCGTGCTCGCGGTCGGTGTCTCGCGGGTGTCGAGCGGCGCCACCGACGCCGGCGACGTGGTGACGGTCGCCTACCTCCTGACCATCGTGTCGTTCCCGATCCGGGCGATCGGCTGGCTGCTGGGCGAGTTCCCGCGCAGCGTCGTCGGCTTCCGGCGTACCCAGGCCGTGCTCGCGGCGACCGGCTCCATGGAGTACGGCGCAGCGCGCATCCCCGCCGACGAGCGCGGCGCTCGCCTGGTGGTCGACGGGCTCCACTACGCCTACGACGCCGACGCGCCCCTGCTCAGGGGCGTCACCTTCGACGTCGAGCCCGGCCGAACCGTCGCCGTGGTGGGAGCGACCGCCTCCGGCAAGAGCACCCTGACCTCGCTGATGACCCGCCTGGTCGACCCTGATGCCGGGCGCATCTCGGTCGACGGGCAGGACCTGCGCGACCTGGCCCGGGGTGCGCTGGCCGACGCGGTCGCGCTGGTGCCGCAGACCGCCTTCCTCTTCGACGACACCGTCCGCGGCAACGTGACCCTGGGCGCCGACATCCCGGACGAGGCGGTCTGGGCGGCGCTGCGGGACGCGCAGGCCGACGGCTTCGTCGCCGCGCTCGGCGACGGGCTCAGCACCAGGCTGGGGGAGCGCGGCACGTCGCTGTCCGGAGGCCAGCGGCAACGCATCTCCCTGGCCCGCGCGCTGGTTCGGCGCCCCCGGCTGCTGATCCTCGACGACGCCACCTCCGCCGTCGACCCCGAGGTCGAGGCGCGCATCCTCGCAAGCCTGCGTGCCGGCTCGACCGGCACCACGCTCGTGGTGGTCGCCTACCGCAAGGCCACGATCGGCCTGGCCGACGAGGTGATCCACCTCGACAACGGCACCATCGCCGACCGCGGCACCCACACCGAGCTGCTCGACCGCAGCCGGGACTACGCGCGCCTCGTCAACGCCTACGAGCAGGCCGCCCACGAGGAGCAGGTATGACAACACCCCACGACGTTCCTCTCCTCCGCGTCGCTGCTCCGAACAACGCCGCGGGGACCCCGTCATGAGCACGCTGACGAACAACGCGACCCGGATGGACTCTTGCGAGGACATCGGCGCGCTGGACACCATCCGTCGCGGCGTCGCGATCTCCCCCGAGCTGCGCGAGGGGCTGGGCGTCACCCTGCTGCTCGCCGTGGTGGCGTCCTGCGGGCAGGTCGTCGTGCCCATCGCCGTACAACAGACCCTGGACAAGGGGCTCAACGGTCCGGACGGGCCGCGGCTGTCCTACGTCGTGTGGCTGGGCCTGGCGGCGGCGCTGGCGATCGTGGTGACCAGCCTTGCGTCGTACCTCATGACGACCCGGCTGTTCACGACGTCGGAGCGCGGGCTTGCGACGCTGCGGAGCAAGGCGTTCCGGCACGTGCACGACCTGCCGTTGCTGACCCAGAACACCGAGCGCCGCGGGGCGCTCGTCTCGCGGGTGACCAGCGACGTCGACCAGGTCAGCCAGTTCCTGGTGTTCGGCGGGCTGATCTTCGTGGTCAGCGTCGGCCAGATGCTGGTGGCGACGGTGATCATGGTCATCTACAGCTGGCAGCTCGCGCTGGTCGTGTGGCTCTGCTTCGCGCCGCTGTTCGCCTCGATCCGCTACTTCCAGCGCAAGCTGTCGCAGGCCTACGGCGTGGTCCGGCACCAGGTCGGCGTGCTCCTCGGCGCGATCAGCGAGCCCGTCGTGGGCGCGGCAGTGGTTCGTTCGTACGCCGTCGAGGACCGCACGCAGCGCCGGATCGACACCGCCATCGACGACTTCAAGGTGGCGAGCACGCGGGCCCAGAAGTTCACGGTCGTCTCGTTCTCGCTCGGCGGCATCTCCGCAGGGCTGGCCAACGCCGGCGTGCTGATCGTGGGTGTCCTGCTGGGCTTCACCACCGACATGACCGCGGGCAGGGTGCTGGCGTTCGCCTTCCTGGTGACGCTGTTCGTCGGTCCGGTGCAGATGGGCACGCAGATCCTCACCGACGCGCAGAACGCGATCGTGAGCTGGCGCCGGGTGATCGGCATCCTGGAGACACCGGCGGATCTCGTCGACCCGGGGCCGGACGGCCAGGAGCTGCCGCGCGGCCCCCTCGACATCACCTTCGACGACGTGACCTTCGCCTATCCAGATGGTCCCGACGTGCTCTGCGACGTGTCGATGCACATCGGTGCCGGGACGCGGGTGGCCATCGTCGGGGAGACCGGTTCGGGGAAGTCGACGTTCGCGAAGCTGCTGACGAGGCTGATGGACCCGGGGTCGGGTGCGGTGCTCCTCGACGGCATCGACCTACGGCAGATCGCCCAGCACTCGCTGCGCAGGAGCGTGGTGCTCGTGCCGCAGGAGGGTTTCCTCTTCGACGACTCGATCGCCGCCAACGTGCGCTACGGCAAGCTCGACGCCACCCAGGCGGAGATCTGGGCCTCGGCGGACGAGCTCGGCCTGCGCGACTGGCTCGACGGGCTGCCGCGCGGACTCGCGACCAAGGTGGGCCAGCGCGGGGAGTCGCTCTCGGCCGGCGAGCGACAGCTCGTTGCACTCCTGCGGGCGCACCTGGCC
>NZ_JANPEO010000137.1:0-5928 GCF_031422975.1 Nocardioides sp.
CCACGTCGGCGGGCTGGGCGGCACCTACGGCGGCAACCCGGTCGCCTGCGCCGCGGCCCTGGGCGCGATCGAGACGATGGAGACCCTCGACCTGCGGGGTCGAGCACGAGAGGTCGAGGCGATCTTCGTGCCGCGGCTGCGGGCCCTGGCCGAGCGCCACCCCGACCGGATCGGCGACATCCGTGGGCGCGGGGCGATGCTCGCCGTCGAGCTGGTCAGCGACGCAGCACGGCGTACCCCTGACCCCGCACTGGCCGGCGCGGTCCACCGCGCCTGCTCCGCCGAAGGCCTGGTCACCCTGACGTGCGGCACCTTCGGCAACGTCTTCCGCTTCCTGCCGCCCCTCGCGATCGGCGACGACCTGCTGAGCGAGGGACTGGACATCTTCGAGGCGGCCTTCGAGAAAGTGGTGGCCCATGGCTGACGTGCTGGACTCCGTGCCCCGACAGCTCCTCATCGGCGGGACGTGGCAGGACGCCTCCGACGGCGCGACCTTCGACGTCACCAATCCCGCGACCGAGGCGGTCCTGACCTCCATCGCCGACGGCACCGCGGCCGATGGGGAGCGTGCCCTGGCCGCCGCGGCAGGCGCCCAGAAGGAGTGGGCCGCGACCGAGCCACGGGTGCGCGGCGAGATCCTGCGCAGCGCCTTCGGGCTGCTCATCGATCGGGCCGACGACTTCGCGCGGCTGATGACCCTGGAGATGGGCAAGACGCTGGCCGAGGCGCGTGGCGAGGTCGCCTACGGCGCGGAGTTCTTCCGCTGGTTCTCCGAGGAGGCGGTACGCATCCACGGCCGCTACTCCCCCGCTCCCAGCGGTCCGACCCGGCTGATCACGATGAAGAGCCCGGTCGGGCCGACGCTGATGATCACGCCCTGGAACTTCCCGCTGGCCATGGGCACTCGCAAGATCGGGCCCGCGATCGCCGCCGGCTGCACGATGGTGATCAAACCCGCCCACGAGACCCCGCTGACGATGCTGGCGCTCGCCGCCCTGTTGGAGGAGGTCGGCCTGCCGGCGGGGGTGCTCAACGTCGTCACCACGACCCGCTCCGGCGAGGTGTGCGAGCCGCTGATCCGTGACCGGCGCCTCCGCAAGCTCACCTTCACCGGCTCCACGGGTGTCGGCAAGGTCCTGGTCGAGCAGTCCGCCGAGCAGCTGCTCCGGGTGTCGATGGAGCTGGGCGGCAACGCCCCCTTCGTCGTGTTCGCCGACGCCGACCTCGACGCGGCGGTCAACGGCGCGATGCTGGCCAAGATGCGCAACATCGGAGAGGCGTGCACCTCGGCCAACCGCTTCTTCGTGCACGAGTCCGTCGCCGACGAGTTCTCGAGCCGCCTGGCCCAGCGGATGGCCGCGCTGCGCATCGGGGACGGCACCGAGGACGGGGTCGAGGTCGGACCGCTCATCACCGCGAAGGCACGCCGCGGCGTGCACGAGCTGGTGGACGACGCGGTGGCGGCCGGCGCCCGGGCACTCACGGGCGGGTCGGTCCCCGAGGGACGCGGTCACTTCTACCCGCCCACGGTGCTCATCGACGTACCTGCCTCGGCGCGGGTGATGCGCGAGGAGATCTTCGGACCGGTCGCACCCATCGCGACCTTCCGCGACGAGGACGAGGTGCTGGCCCGCTCCAACGACACCGAGTACGGCCTGGTGGCCTACGTCTTCACCCGCGACCACGCCCGCGTGCTGCGGGTGAGCGAGGCGCTGGAGTACGGCATGGTCGGCATCAACACCGGCATCGTGTCGAACCCCGCGGCCCCCTTCGGTGGGGTCAAACACTCCGGCTTCGGTCGCGAGGGCGGTTTCGAGGGGATCGAGGAGTACCTCGAGACCAAGTACGTGGGCAGCGCGCTGTGACCGGCGCGACCGTGCGGGTGGACCGGGAGCGCCAGGCCGCGCTGCACGCCGAGGAGGAGCAGCGGTTCGTCGATCTGCACCCGACCTCCGCCCTGCTCGCCGCCGAGGCGGGCGAGCACCTGCTGGCCGGCGTGCCGATGCCGTGGATGACCCGCTGGCCGGGGTCCTTCCCGCTCTTCGTGGAGTCCGCGCAGGGCGGCCGCTTCACCGACGTGGACGGCATCGACTACGTCGACCTGTGTCTGGGCGACACCGGCTCGATGACCGGCCACTGCCTGCCCGCGGTCGCCGAGGCCGTACGCGAACGCACCGTCCGCGGCATCACCACCATGCTCCCCTCGGTCGATGCCGCGTGGGTCGCCGCCGAGCTGAGTCGGCGGTTCGGACTCCCCCGCTGGCAGATGGCGATGACCGCCACCGACGCCAACCGTTTCGTGCTCCGCTTCGCCCGGCACCTGACCGGTCGTCCGCGGATCGCGGTGATGGACTGGTGCTACCACGGCACCGTCGACGAGACGCTGGCCGTGCTCGAGCACGGCCGTGCGGGCGACCGCGTCGTGGCCCGCCCGGGTGCGCTCGGTCCGCAGGTCGATGTCGCGCAGACCACTGCGGTGGTGCCCTTCAACGACCTCGACGCCCTCGAGCGCCGGTTGGCCGAGGGAGACGTCGCCTGTCTGCTCATGGAACCGGCGCTGACCAACATCGGCATCGTGCTGCCCGAGGAGGGCTACCTGGCCGGGGTCCGGGAGATCACCCGCCGGCACGGGGTGCTCCTGGTCAACGACGAGACGCACACGATCTGTGCCGGACCCGGCGGCGCGAGTGCCGCCTGGGACCTGGAGCCGGACTTCGTCGTGATCGGCAAGCCGATCGGCGGCGGGATCCCGGTCGCGGCCTACGGGATGACCGCCGAGGTCGCAGCGCAGCTCGAGGGCCCCATGCTCGGCCACGACATCGACGTCGCCGGCGTGGGTGGCACGCTGTCCGGCTCAGCGCTGTCCATGGCGGCGGTGCGTGCCACCTTGTCGACCGCGCTGCGCCCGGAGGACTTCGCCATCGCCGTGCCCCTGGCCGAGAGCTTCACCGAGGGCATCGTGGCCGTGATCGACGAGCACGGGCTGCCCTGGCACGTGCAGCGTCTGGGCTGTCGGGCGGAGTACTGGTTCTGCCCGCCCCCGCAGACGGGCGCCGAGGCCGCGGCTGCGGTGGACGAGGAGCTCGACGCCTTCTTCCACCTCTGGACGGTCAACCGGGGCGTGCTGCTGGCCCCGTTCCACAACATGAGCCTGTTCTCGCCGTTGCACACCCCGGCCGACGTGGACGCGCACACCAGTGTCTTCGCCTCCGCCGTCGCGGCGCTGCTGGCCTGAGACGCACGAGACCCCGCCTCCCTTGCGGGGACGGGGTCTCGTCGTGAAGCGGTTGCCGGTCAGTGACCGGCTGGGATCACTTGGTGATCTTGGTGACGCGGCCGGCGCCGACCGTGCGGCCACCCTCGCGGATGGCGAAGCGCAGACCCTCGTCCATCGCGATGGGCTGGATGAGCTCGACCGACATTTCGGTGTTGTCACCCGGCATGACCATCTCGGTACCCTCGGGCAGGGTCACAACACCGGTCACGTCAGTCGTACGGAAGTAGAACTGGGGACGGTAGTTGTTGAAGAACGGCGTGTGACGGCCGCCCTCGTCCTTGCTGAGGATGTAGACGTTCGCATCGAAGTTGGTGTGAGGCGTGGTGGTGCCCGGCTTGATGACGACCATGCCGCGCTCGATGTCCTCGCGCTTGGTGCCACGAAGCAGGAGACCGACGTTCTCGCCGGCCTGGCCCTCGTCGAGGAGCTTGCGGAACATCTCGACACCGGTGACGGTGCTCTTCTGGGCGACGTCGCGGATGCCGATGATCTCGACCTCCTCGTTCACCTTGACGATGCCGCGCTCGATGCGACCGGTGATGACGGTGCCACGACCGGTGATCGTGAAGACGTCCTCGACGGGCATCAGGAAGGGCTTGTCCGTCTCGCGCGCCGGGGTCGGGATGGACTCGTCCACCGCGGCCATCAGCTCGAGGATCGTCTTGCCCCACTTCTCGTCGCCCTGGAGCGCCGGGAAGGCAGCAACGCGCACGACGGGGATGTTGTCGCCGTCGAACTCGTACTCGGAGAGGAGCTCGCGCACCTCCATCTCGACGAGCTCGATGAGCTCCTCGTCGTCGACCATGTCGCACTTGTTGAGCGCCACGACCAGGGACGGCACGCCGACCTGGCGGGCGAGCAGCACGTGCTCACGCGTCTGCGGCATCGGACCGTCGGTGGCGGCGACCACAAGGATCGCGCCGTCCATCTGGGCCGCACCGGTGATCATGTTCTTGATGTAGTCAGCGTGACCAGGGCAGTCGACGTGCGCGTAGTGGCGCGACTCGGTCTGGTACTCGACGTGCGCGATCGAGATGGTGATACCGCGCTGACGCTCTTCGGGCGCCTTGTCGATCTGGTCGAACGCCGACGCCTCGTTGAGGGTCGGGTACGCGTCGTGCAGCACCTTGGTGATTGCTGCGGTCAACGTCGTCTTGCCATGGTCGATGTGACCGATGGTGCCGATGTTGACGTGCGGCTTGGTCCGCTCGAACTTCGCCTTAGCCACTGGGGCTCCTCCTGGTTGGGTTTGTACTGAACTCGTGGGTGGTGGAACGGGTGGTGCTGTGCCGAGGGAACGTGGCGACTATTCGCCGCGAACCTTCTTGACGATCTCTTCGGCGATGTTCGCAGGAACCTCGGCGTACGAGTCGAACTCCATCGAGTACGACGCCTGGCCGGAGGTCTTCGACCTCAGGTCGCCAACGTACCCGAACATCTCGGAGAGTGGGACGAGAGCCTGGACGACCATGTCGCCGTGACGCTCCTCCTGGTTGTGGATCTGGCCACGGCGCGAGTTGATGTCGCCGATGACCGTGCCGAGGAAGCTCTCCGGCGTGATCACCTCAACGGCGAACATCGGCTCGAGCAGCACCGGCTTGGCCCGGCGTGCGGCCTCCTTGAAGGCCTGGTTGCCGGCGATCTTGAACGCGAGCTCGGAGGAGTCGACGTCGTGGTAGGCGCCGTCCTCGAGCGAGAACTTCACGTCGACCATGGGATAGCCGGCGAGCACGCCGAACTCCATGGCGTCCTGGCCACCGTGGTCGACCGAAGGGATGTACTCCTTCGGGATGCGACCACCGCTGACGTTGTTGACGAACTCGTAGCCCGCGCCGGTACCGGTCTCGGGGTCGATGTTCGGACCCAGGCTGATGACGACCTTGGCGAACTGGCCCGAGCCACCGGTCTGCTTCTTGTGGGTGTAGGAGTGCTTCTCGACCAGGTTGCGGATGGTCTCGCGGTAGGCGACCTGCGGCTTGCCGACGGTCGCCTCGACGCGGAACTCGCGCTTCATGCGGTCGACGAGGATCTCCAGGTGGAGCTCGCCCATGCCGGCGATGATCGTCTGGCCGGTCTCTTCGTCGGCCTTGACCGTGAAGGTCGGGTCCTCGTCGGACAGGCGCTGGATCGCGGTACCGAGCTTCTCCTGGTCGGACTTGGTCTTCGGCTCGATCGCGACCTCGATCACCGGGGCCGGGAACGTCATCGACTCGAGGATGACCGGGTGCGCCGGGTCGGACAGCGTGTGGCCGGTCTTGGTGTCCTTGAGACCCATGACGGCGACGATCTGGCCGGCGCCGACCGACGCGATCTCCTCACGCTTGTTGGCGTGCATCTGGTAGACCTTGCCGATCCGCTCCTTGCGACCGTTCACCGAGTTGACCACGGTGGTGCCTGCTTCGAGCTTGCCGGAGTAGACGCGGACGTAGATCAGCTTGCCGAGGTGCGGGTCGGTGGCGATCTTGTAGGCCAGGCCCGAGAACGGCTCGTCGTCGGACGGCAGGCGCTTGATCTCCTCGTTCTCGTCCTTGACCGAGTGACCGATGATCGCGTCGATGTCGAGCGGGGACGGGAGGTACTTGACGACGGCGTCGAGCAGGGGCTGGACGCCCTTGTTCTTGAACGCGGTGCCGCACAGCACGGGGTTGATC
>NZ_JANPEO010000138.1:0-5531 GCF_031422975.1 Nocardioides sp.
CCCGCTTCCTGGCGCTCTACCTGCTCTCTGCCCTCGCCGGCTCGACGGCCGTCTACTGGCTGGCAGCGGAGAACGGTGCGACCCTCGGTGCCTCGGGTGCCACCTTCGGGCTGATGGGTGCGCTCCTCGTCATCGCCTTCAAGGTGGGCGGCGACGTGCGCACGATCCTCACCTGGCTGGGCATCAACGTGGTGATCACGGTGCTCGGCTCCCAGTTCATCTCATGGCAGGCCCACCTCGGCGGGCTGCTCGGGGGCCTGGCGATTGCTGCCGTCCTCGTCTACTCGCCGCGCGCACGGCGCTCCCAGGTGCAGGCGCTCGGGTTGCTCGGTCTGGCCGCACTCCTGGTGGTGCTGATCGTGGTGCGTAGCGCCGCGCTCGCCTGACGCTCGATCTCCCCACCGCCGCAGGACGTGGGCGTTGGCGAGCGCCCGCTTCATGCACAGCTGTGGACTCACCTGTGGATAACTACACGCGTGTAATTCACCGCAGAACGCTCAGGACCGGCTGGCCGCGAGGGGCGGGCGACTCACTCCCAGCGGGTGGCGAAGGTGAAGCCGACCGCCATGAAGGCGATGCCGATCATCAGGTTCCACTGGCCGAGGTCGTTGAAGACCGGCACGGTGCTGAGGTCGTTGGAGAAGACGTAGAAGGTGCAGATCCACAACAGCCCGATCAGGAAGCAGCCGAGCATGCCGACCACGACGCCGCGGCCGCGACCGAGCGGGGTGACCGGGTGCGCGGAGATCGCGAGCCCGACGAGCAGGGCCCCGAAGCCGATGGCGTAGTTCCACATCCCGAGGTCGGCGATCGCCTTGGGGCTGGCCTTGGGCGCCGGGAAGACCGTCGGGTCGGGGCGCACGCCGAGGTAGTAGAACAGGATCCACGCGATGCCGGCCACGATGAGCAGCAGTGAGACGACGAACCTCACCGAGACGATCTTCGCCTCGGTCTGGACGTACGTCGCAGGGGACTTGGCCACAACAACACTCCTGTTGGTCATACGGTCTGCGGCGGGGGCACCCACCGGGGAGTTAGCGTAGTCGCCATGCCCACCGAGTCCGATCCTCGCCCCACCCACGCCGGCGGTGGCGCCCACCAGCGGTCCAGGGCAGCGCTGGCGTGGCGGATCGGTACGCCCGTGATGGTGCTCTTGTCGGGGGCGTTGTTCGCGATCAGTGCCGAGCAGAGCGGCGGCACGGATCTGCGAGGTGGCCGCTACACCGACTTCGCCTCGGTCGTCAAGGCCGAGCGTCGAGAGACCAATGAGCTCACGGCCGAGGTGGCGCGACTCGGAGGCGAGATCGAGGACCTCAGCGCCGGTCTGGGTGATCGCAGCGTCAACCGGGCCCAGCGGGAGGTCGCGACGCTGGCCGACCCGGCCGGACTCACCCCGCGGGCGGGGCCGGCAGTCAAGGTGACCCTGGACGACGCTCCCGACGACGTGCTCGAGGACACCACCCGCGACCCGCTCGACGTCATCGTCCACCAGCAGGACATCCAGGCCGTGGCCAACGCGATGTGGCGAGCCGGCGCCGAGGCCGTCACCATCCAGGGCCAGCGGCTGATCACCACCACCGGCATCAAGTGCGACGGCAACCTGGTCAGCCTTCATGGCGTGCCCTACTACCCGCCCTACGAGATCATCGGCATCGGGATGCCCGCGCTGATGCTCGACTCGTTGGACGGCGACTCCTACCTCGACATCTATCGCGAGGCCGCGGCCGATCCGCGCGGCGGTGTGGAGTACGCCGCCGAGGTGCTGCCGCACGCGGTCGCCCCGGGCTACCAGGGACTGCTCGACCTCACCTACGCCACGCCGTTGCCCAGCGCCGGCTGAGCGGCACCCGCAGCGGCGCGGCGGGCCCTGAGCGGCGGCGGGCCCTCAGCGGCGGCGGGCCGAGGGTGACGGCACGGTCGACGACGTCGGGACCGCTGCGGGCGTCGTCGGCAACGGCGTCGGCACCGGGGCCGGCGTTTCGGTCGGGATCGGGGTCTCCGTGGGCGTCGGCGTCACCACGGGCGGCTCGTAGATCGACACGAAGAGCGTGATCGTGTCGCCCTGGTCGGCGGTGCCGTCCGCGGGGATCTGCCGGATCACGGTCTTCTTCGGCTCGGTGGTCTCGGCCGTCTCCACGACCTCGACCGCGAAGCCGGCGGCGCGGATGGCGCGCTCGGCGTCTGCCTGGCGCATGCCCACGACGTTGGGCACGCCCTGGGGCCCGGCGGAGATGAACACGGTGACGGTCGTGCCCTCGGCGACCCGCTGGCCGCTTGCCGGCTCGGTCCGGACGACGTTGTCCTTCGGCTCGTCGGACTCCTCGGTCGCGAACTTCACCTTGAGGTTGTTGCTCTCCAGCACGGTGCGGGCACTGTCCTTGGGCTGCCCCAGGACGAACGGCACGTCCACCTCGGGCACCCCGAGGGAGAGGGTGAAGTCGACTGCGCTGCCCGGAGAGACGTACAGGTCCCGGTTGGGGTCCTGCTGGATCACCTCATCCGCGGGCACGGTGTCCGACGACTGTCGATCGATGGTCCCGACCGCCAGCCCGGCGTCGCGGATCGCTGCTCGAGCCTCGTTCTGAGTCATCCCGACGAGGGCGGGGACCTGGGTGTCATCGACCGGCTTCTCGAAGAGTCCGGGCAGGATGTAGGCCGCACCGGCGATCACCACCACGACCAGGAAGCCGATGAGGAACATCAGGCCGGTCCGGCTGCGCTGGCGGTGCTCCGGTGGCGGCCCGGCGGCGACCGCGGGCATCTGGGCGGCAGCGGTCGTGGGGATGAGCTGGGTCGCGTGCGCCGCCGAGCCGACGTCGTCGAGCGGCGCGAGCGGCGGCGGCGCGGCCTGGATGGGGTGGCCCGCGAGGTAGCGCTCGATGTCGGCACGCATCGCCGCCGAGCTCTGGTAGCGGTCCTCGACCCGCTTGGCCAGCGACTTCAGCACGATCGCGTCGATCTCGGCGTCGAGCTGGTCGTCGTGGTCCGACGGCGGGGCCGGGTTCTCGCGCACGTGCTGGTAGGCCACCGCGACCGGGCTGTCGCCGACGAACGGCGGCCGGCCGGTGAGGAGCTCGTAGAGCAGGCAACCGGTGGAGTAGACGTCGGAGCGCGAGTCGACGGTCTCGCCGCGCGCCTGCTCGGGGGAGAGGTACTGCGCCGTACCGACCACGGCAGCGGTCTGCGTCATCGTCGAGCTGGCGTCGGAGACGGCCCGGGCGATGCCGAAGTCCATCACCTTCACGTCGCCGGCCGGTGTGAGCATCACATTGCCCGGCTTGATGTCGCGGTGGATGATCCCCGCGCGGTGGCTGTAGTCGAGAGCGGCCAGCACGTCGCTGGTGATCTCGAGCGCGCGCTCCGGCAGGATCTTGCGACCCTCGCGGATGATGTCGCGCAGGGTGCGGCCCTGCACGCACTCCATCACGATGTAGGGCTGGGCGACGTCCGAGCCGTCGGTCGACATCTCCTCGCCGGTGTCATAGACCGACACGATCGAGGGGTGGTTGAGCGAGGCCGAGGACTGCGCCTCGCGCCGGAAGCGGGCCTGGAACGTCGCGTCGCTGGCGAGGTCGGTGCGCAGGCGCTTGACCGCGACCGTCCGGCCGAGCCGGGTGTCGCGCGCCTTGCGGACCTCCGCCATCCCGCCGCGCCCCAACAGCTCGGCGAGCTCGTAGCGGCCGCCGATCACGGTCGGCTCGGTGCTCATCGCTCGCCTCCCGGCTCGGTGCTCATCGCTCGCCTCTCGACTCGGTGCTCATCGCTCGCCCTCTCACGGGATCGGACTCGCGGTCGGCGTGACGGTCGGGACCGGTGTCGCAGTGATCGTGGGGGTCGGCGTGGGGGCCTCGGCCGGCTTCTTCGGCGCCTTGCCCCAGTAGCTCAGCGTCACCTCGTCACCCTTGACCAGCGTGCCCGACGGGTTCACTCCCGCCACGGCGTTCTCGGCCTCGTCGCCGGGGTTGTCCAGCTTCTCCCGGCGGACCTTGAGTCCGAGGCTCTTCAGTGCTGCTTCCGCGTCCTTGACGTCGTCGCCGAGGTAGTCGCCCTCGTTGACCTCGATGCTCTCCTCGGCCGGCGTCGGCGTGGTCTCGCTCGGTGTCTGGCTCGGTGACTGGGTCTGGCTGCGGGTCTGGCTCGGCGTCCGCTGGCCGGTCGGCTGGTCCTGGGACCCGCCGGCGTTGCCGACGATCTGCCAGATGATCAGCGCCGCGGTGACGAGCGCCGCGCCCAGCAGGAACCACGGGAGCACGTTCGTCCGCCGTGGGGCCGGCGCGTGCGCCGGGGTCGCGGTCGTCGGGGCCAGGACCTGGGTCTCGGTCGGTGGCTGGGCAACCGATCCTGGCTGAGAAACGGTTGCGGAGTCACCGACGGCGACGGGGATCAGGGCCGTGGCCGCGGACGGCGAACGCAGCGCAGCCGCGAAGGCCGACCCGTCGGCGTACCTCTCGGACGGGTCCTTCGCGAGCGCGCGGGTCACGACGGCAGCCAGGTCGACCGGGACCGACGACGGTAGCGCGGGCACCGGCTGGCGCAGGTGCGCGACCGCGGTGGCAACCGCCGTGTCGGCAGCAAAGGGGCGCCGGCCGGCCAGGCACTCGAAGGCGACGCAGCCGAGGCTGTAGACGTCGGAGGCAGCCGTGGCGGAGCCGCCTTCGGCCTGCTCGGGCGAGAGATAGGCGGGCGTGCCCATCACCTGACCGGTCTCGGTCAGGGCCAGCCCGTCGGCGGCGCGCGCGATGCCGAAGTCGGTGACCTTGATCCGCCGGTCCGGGGTGACGATGAGGTTGCCGGGCTTGACGTCGCGGTGCACGATCCCGGCGCGGTGAGCAGCCCCGAGGGCGTCGGCCGTCTGCGCCATCAGGTCGCGGGTGACCTCGACGTCGAGGGGCTCGCCCGGGCGCAGCAGCGCGGACAGCGGCTGGCCTTCCACGAGTTCCATCACGAGGTAGGGGCGCGGAGTCCCGGTGCCGTCGCCGGGGCCGTCGATCGGGGAGGCCTCACCGAAGTCGAAGACGCTGGCGATGCCGTGGTGGTGCAGCGAGGCGGCGTGCTGGGCCTCGTTCTCGAAGCGTCGACGGAACATCGCGTCGTCGGCATACTCCGCCTTCAACAACTTGACCGCCACCGGCCGGCCCAGCGTCGTGTCCCGGCCGCGCCAGACCTCACCCATGCCACCCGTGGCCAGCCGTGAGGTCAGGGCGTAGCGGTGGGAGTCGTCGGCGAAGCGATCGTGCTCAGGAATGCTCACGAACCCATCACCGCCTGCATGACGGCCTTGGCGATCGGCCCGCCGAGGGTGCCACCGGCGATCTCGTCCCGTGCGGTGTCGCTGGCCTCGACCATCACCGCGACCGCGACCTGCGGGTCGTCGGCGGGCGCGAACGACACGAACCAGGCGTACGGCGGACGCGACTCGGTCGACTGGGCGGTGCCCGTCTTGCCGGCCACGCTCACCCCGGGGATCGCGGCAACGCCGGCGGTCCCCTCGTTGACCGTGGCCACCATCATGTCGGTGAGCTGGTCCGCGG
>NZ_JANPEO010000139.1:0-4103 GCF_031422975.1 Nocardioides sp.
CCTCATCGCCGAGCTGCGCAGCGCCGCTGACGAAGGACTGTCGGTGGTGGCCTCGTCGCCGTTCCGGGTGCGGCACAAGGGCGGAGTCCGGCGGATGGCCGAGCTCGTCGAGCCGCTGGACCGGTCGCTGCGGAGCGCGCGCGTGCTGACGAGGTACGTCGCGCTGGCGGCGTACAAGGACAAGCCGGTGCCGCCCGACTATCCCCTGGTGGCGCGCGAGCTGGCGGCGGCGGTCGAGCTCGTCGCCGATGAGCTGCAGGCCGACCGGATCGCGGTGGCCGCGCGGCCGGCGCTGATCGCCGTGGGGATTGCGACCTCCGAGCTGCCACGGGGGGACGCGCTGTCGGTCGAGGTGATGCTCGCGCAGCTGCGCGCGGTCGTCACCGACCTGCTGATGCTCACCGGCATGGGTCAGCTGGAGTCGACCGACGCGATCCCGCCGCCGCACAGCTGAGCGGGGTCAGAGCGACGCGTGCAGCTCGGCGACGACCGAGTCCACGACGGCGACCAGATCGCCGCCGCTCTCGGTCGCGACCTTGCGTTGGCGCTGGTAGGAGGCGCCCCTGCGCGGGATGTCGGCCACGGAACGCAGCTCGTCCTCGCAGTCGAGCCGCCGCGCCACCGGGGTGAGTCGCTCCAGCAGGTCGTCGAGGTCGTCGGTGACGAGCCGCTCGCGGGACTTCTCGTCCAGGATCACGATCGCGTCGAGTCCGTAGCGGGCGGCACGCCACTTGTTCTCCTGCACGTGCCACGGCGGCATCGTCGGCAGTGTCTCCCCGGCGGCCAGCCTGGTGTCGAGGTCGATGACGAGGCAGTGGATGAGGGCGGCCAGACCTGCGAGCTCGGTGATGTCGGACATGCCGTCGCAGACGCGGTTCTCGATCGTGCCCAGATGTGGTGCGGGGCGGATGTCCCAGCGCACGTCGGACATCGAGTCGATGACGCCGGTCGTGGCCTGGTCGGCGATGCAGTGCTCGAACTCCTCCCAGGTGTCGAACGTGAACGGCAACCCGGCGGTCGGCAACTGCTGGAACATCTGCGAGCGGTTGGAGGCATAGCCGGTGTCGAGTCCCGCCCAGATCGGCGAGCTCGCCGAGAGAGCCAGCAGGTGGGGATAGGTGTTGAGCAACGACGACATGATCGGCATCACCCGGTCCTGCGAGGGCAGCCCGACATGCACGTGCAAGCCCCAGATCAGCATCTGCCGGCCCCACCACTGGGTGCGGTTGATGAGCTCCTCGTAGCGGACGCCCTCGGTCAGCTGCTGCGCCGACCAGTTCGCGAACGGGTGCGTGCCCGAGCCGAGCAGGTCCACACCGAGGGCCTCCGCCGCGGGGACGACCACCCCGAGGGTGTCCCGCAGGTCGGCGACGGCCTCCGCCACCGACGTACAGATGCCGGTCACGACCTCGACCGTGTTGCGCAGCAGCTCCTTGTGCAGGCGTGAGGAGTCGGCCAGCTCCGGGCTCACGGCGGCGAACAGGTCCGCCGCGGTGTTGGACAGATCGCGCGTCTCCCGGTCGACGAGTGCGAACTCCCACTCGACCCCGATCGTGGGCGCGGGCGAGGCCCGGAAGGCAAGGGGGAAGTCGATGCGCACCCGCCCATCGTAGGGATGCCACCATGGCCCCGTGGTCGACGATCCGAAGGAGCTCAATCTGACGATCGACCTCTGCCTGCGCATCGGTGAAGTGCTGCTGTCGTCGGGCGCGGGCGCAGCCGACGTGACCGCGACCATGCTGTCCGTCGCGCACCACCTCGGACTGCGACACCCCGAGATCGACGTGACCTTCACGTCGTTGTCGATGAGTCATCAGGCCTCGCCCGAGGACCCACCGGTGCTGATCATCCGCAACGTCAAGCATCGCGACATCGACTACGCCGACCTCACCCAGGTCGACCACCTGGTGCACGAGTTGCTGGCGGACCAGCTCGATCTCTACCTGGCCCGCTCCCGGATGGCGACCATCGTCTCGACCGGGCACCCGTGGCCGCGCTGGGCGGTGACGCTGGCGTGGGGCCTGATGTGCGCGAGCGTCGCCGTCTTCCTCGGCGGGGACTGGCTGGTGGCACTGATCGCGTCGGCGGCTGCGATGACCATCGACCGGCTCCAGATGGTGCTCGCGCGTCGTCGGTTGCCGACGTTCTACCTCCAGGTCGCCGGCGGGGCCGTGGCCACGCTGTTCGCTGCGGCGCTGGGGGCCGCGCCGATCGCCGCGGACCTCTCGCTCGTCGTGACCGCCAACATCGTCATGCTGCTCGCCGGGATCGGCTTCATGGGTGCGATCCAGGACGCGCTGACGGGGTTCTACGTCACCAGCGGCGCCCGGGTGATCGAGGCGCTGCTCGCCACTGCCGGGATCATCGCCGGCGTCAGCGGCGGGCTGTCGGTGGCCGACGTGCTGGGATTCAACCTCGGCCAGCTCGTGCCGGGGCGATCGCTCGGCAACCATCTGGGCATCGCGGTCGCGGGCGCCGCCGTCTCGGCGGCAGCCTTCGCGTTCGCCTGCTACGCCCCGGGGCGTGCGCTGGTGCCCATCGCACTGACGTCAGGGGTGGCGACGCTGCTCAACCTCGTGGTCAGCGACACCGGCTTCGGTCGCACCTGGGCCGCCGCGATCGGCGCCTTCGTCATCGGGGTCGTGGCGTACGGCGTCGCCGGCCGGTTCCGGGTGCCGCCGCTCGTCGTGGTGGTGTCGTCGATCGTGCCGCTGCTCCCGGGGCTCTCGATCTATCGCGGGCTCTCGCTGCTCGCCGCCGGCGGCTCGGGGACCTCCCAAGGGATCGTCGCCATGATGACGGCCGCCTCGGTCGCGGTCGCCCTGGCGTCCGGCGTGATCCTCGGGGAGTACCTCGCCCAGCCGCTGAAGCGGGAGACGCGTCGGCTCGAAGGTCGCCTGTCCGGGCCGCGGCTGGTCGGGCCGTTCCGCGCCTCGCGGCGGGGCGAGACCCGGGCCGACCGGATCACCTGACCAGGGCCAGCCAGGCCGCGTGCGCCTTCCCGTCGTAGGGCGGCTGCTTGCCCGTGACGAGCGACACGAGCTCGTCCGCGCTGGCGCGGGCCGCGGCGATCACGTCTGCGGGGTAGCCGAAGGACACCTGGTGCTCGAGGAACTCGTCCTCGTCGTCGATGAACACCTCACCGAGCTCGGCGACCAGACCCGGCGGTCGCGACCTCTCCGGCGAGACCGAGGACATCCGGATGACGTCGAGGTCGAGGTCGACCGTGCGCAGCACCTTGCCGTCCCAGGTGGCCGGCGTGCTGATGTCGATGTAGAGGTCGCACCAGATGCCGGGGTCGTGGAAGGTCGCCATCCAGTGACCGTCGCGCGGGACCAGGGTCACTGACGCGACCTCGGAGTCGTAGGAGTAGCCCGGCCTGGAGTTGTGGGTGCCGGCTGGGAAGCCCAACCACTCGCCGTACTCGTCGCTGCCGAGCCAGACACCGTCGAACTCCCAGTGCGGACGATCACCCCACTTGGTCAATTCGACGCGGATCGGGTCCCCGGGAGCATGGGCCATGGGGTGACGCTACCGAGTGAGGCGCGGCGCCAAGTAGGCGAGGACGTCCTGGTAGCGCGAGCCGGTGAACTTGGCGAAGTGATGCAGCACGTGCGCGTCGATGCCGACGAGCACGCGCGCCTTCCCGGAGAGCGCGCCCTTGAGGATGATCGCGGCCGCCTTGTCGGCAGGCATCCGGGCGAACTTCTCGTCGAACAGCGCCGCCAGCTTGGCGCGGTCCTCGCTGGCCGTGGTGCGGCCGTGGCGGACGATGCCGGTCTTGATCCCGCCGGGGTGGACGCTGGTGACCGTCACCGGGTGCCGGCTGATCAGCATCTCCTCGCGCAGTGCCTCGGTGAAGCCGCGGACGGCGTACTTCGTGGCGTTGTACGCGGTCTGGCCGGGCATCGAGACGAGCCCGAAGAGCGAGGAGATGTTGACGAGCGCCCCGTTGCCGGACGCGATGAGGTGCGGCAGGAACTCCTTGGTGCCGTTGACGACGCCGTCGAAGTTGACGCCGACGATCCAGTCGAACTCGTCGTAGGTCATGTCCTCGAAGTCGCCGCTCATCGAGACGCCGGCGTTGTTGACGACGAGGTTGA
>NZ_JANPEO010000140.1:0-2749 GCF_031422975.1 Nocardioides sp.
CCCGGTGATCGTGGCGAGCCGTGCGGCAGGCGGCAGGCGGGTCTCGATCCGCTCGGCCAGCTCACGCTCGGCGAAGCCGGCCGGGTCCCAGCGCACCAGCGCCTGCAGCACCGGCAGCGCCGGGTCGCCGACCACGACCACCCGTCCCCCGGGGCGCACGAGTCCGGCGGCGCCGAGCCAGCGCCGCAGCGCCTCCTCGCTCGCCCTCAGGTCGTCGCGGGCCAGCGTGAGCCAGGTGTCGAGGATGACGACGGCGGCGTACCCACCCTCGGCCGGCGGCTCCGCCCCGACGGTGGCGACGACGATGTCGGGGCGGCTCGACACCTGCGTCAGCACCCGGTCGCTGCTCGAGCTGCGGATGGTGGTCCCGGCGAAGGATCGCCCCAGCTCCTCGGCGGTCCGTGCCTCGCCGCGCACGGGCGCGCGCAGCCCGCGGTGGCCGCACTCCCGGCAGGCCCACGCCAGGTCGGCTGTCCCGCACCAGGTGCAGGTCGGCGGCGTCGTGGGCCCGCTGAGGACCAGCGGCCCCGCGCACGCCGCGCATCTCGCGGGGGTGCGGCAGCGCTCGCAGGCGAGCGAGGGGGCATAGCCGGCACGTGGGGTCTGGACCAGCACGGGGCCGCTCGTGAGCCCGTCGCGGATGACGTCGTAGACCGCCCGCGGCATCCGCGAGGCAACCGCCCTGTCCTCGGCGGGCACGGCATCGACCCGCGCCCGGGCGCGGACCACGGCACGCTCGGAGACCAGCTCGTGGGCCCAGCCGGAGCGGAGCAGGAGCAGGCTCTCGCAGGTGCGGGCGAAGCCCGCAACAAGCATGGCCGTGCCCTGCTGCGCCGCACGCATGGCCAGCACCTCGCGCACGTGGGGGTACGGCGCACGCGGCTCGGCATGCAGGTCGTCACCGTCGTCCCAGATCACCACCAGCCCCAGGTCGTGCACCGGGGCGAGCGCCGCCGAACGGGTGCCGACGACGACCTTGCGAGAGCCGCGGGACACGGCCAGGAAGTCCCGGTAGCGCTTCGCCGGGCCGGCATCGGCGATCAGCACCACGTGCTGGTCGGACCCCAGCACCTCGACGAGGGCGCTCGACACCCGCTGGGCGTCGCGTTGGTCGGGTAGGCAGATCAGGGAGCCCCGGCCACCGCCGAGCGTCGCTGCCGCGGCGTGGGCCAGCATCGTCGGCCAGTCATCGCCGGGGGCGGCGTTCCACACGGCTCGCGGCGCTCCCCCGCTGCCGAGGTGGGCGAGGAAGGTCGGCCCGTGGACGACGTGCTCCCACGTCGCGGGGTCGGCCGCGACGGCCGCGGTGGGCGCCGCCGTGGACGGCTCCTTCTCCGTGGCGGCATGGCGCGGCGGCACGGCCAGCCGCAGGACGTCGGCGCGCGCTCCGGCGTACCTCTCGGCGATGCTCGCCGTCAGGGCAGCCACTTCCGGGTGCAGCACCGGCTCTGCGCTGACGACTCGCCGCAGGGGCCGCAGCCGGCCCTGATGGTCACTGGAGGCCGCGCGCTCCAGCACGAAGCCGTCGACGTCCTGACCGGCGAACCGCACCTTCACCCGCGCGCCCGGCACCGCGGTCGCGGCGTCCTTGACGGACACGGCGTAGTCGAAGGGCCGGTCGAGATGGGCGAGGGGCACATCGACGAGCACCCGGGCCACGGGATCGGAGGAGGCCGGCTCGAACTCGGCGGCCCTGCGGGCGCGCGTCGCCGCGGCCCTGGACTTCGCGTCGGCCACGGACGCACGCAGGCCGGGCAGCATCTCTGCTGGCCCGGCCTGGTGGTTTGTCATGCGGCGCATTCAACCAGCGGCCACCGACGCTCGACGCGTCGCCGTCGCGGGTCGGTCGACCTGTCAGGGAACTCTTGCACCTGTCAGGTGTTGCAACACCTGACACGTGTGGGAGTCCCCGGGTATCCGGGGACTCCGACACACACGAGAACGTGCGCACACCGCAATCAGGCGCCGGCGGCAGCCTTGAGCTTCTCGGCGCGGTCGGTCGTCTCCCAGGTGAACTCCGGCAGTTCGCGCCCGAAGTGGCCGTACGCCGCAGTCTTGGCGTAGATCGGACGCAGCAGGTCCAGGTCGCGGATGATCGCGGCGGGACGCAGGTCGAAGACCTCGAGGACGGCCTGCTGGATCGCCTCGTCGGAGACGATGCCGGTGCCGAAGGTCTCGATGAAGACGCCGACCGGGGCGGCCTTGCCGATGGCGTAGGCGACCTGGGCCTCGCAGCGGCGGGCGAGCCCGGCAGCCACGACGTTCTTGGCGACCCAGCGCATGGCGTACGCGGCCGATCGGTCGACCTTCGAGGGGTCCTTGCCGGAGAAGGCGCCGCCACCGTGGCGGGCCATGCCGCCGTAGGTGTCGACGATGATCTTGCGGCCGGTGAGGCCGGCGTCGCCCATCGGCCCGCCGACGACGAACTTGCCGGTCGGGTTGACCAGCATGCGGTAGCCGTCGGAGGGGATGTCGAAGCTGGCGAGCACCGGGTCGATGACGTGCTGCTTGATGTCGGCCTCGAGGGTGGCGTGCTCGACGTCCTCCGAGTGCTGGGTCGACAGCACCACGGTGTCGATGCGGACGGGACGGTCGTCCTCGTCGTAGGCGATGGTGACCTGGGTCTTGCCGTCGGGCCGCAGGTAGTCGAGCGTGCCGTTCTTGCGGACCTCGGTCAGGGTCTGGGCGAGGCGCTGGGCGATCATGATCGGCAGCGGCATCAGCTCGGGGGTGTCGTCGCAGGCGTAGC
>NZ_JANPEO010000141.1:0-3289 GCF_031422975.1 Nocardioides sp.
TCTCCGCGGGACGCTGGCGCTTGCCGCGACCGTTCCCCTGCTGTGGCGTCGTCGGCACCCCCTCGCAGTCCTCACGCTGGTCGCGGCAGCCACGGTCACGATGGTCGCGCTGAATGCGTGGTTCGTGCCCTTGCAGCTCGCAGTTGCGCTCTACACGGTCGCTACGACGTCGCGGCGGCGGTTCGCGGTCCTGATCGGGATCGCCTCGATCATCGCGGTAGGCGCTGCCGAGGCCACCGAGTCGCACGTCCGCCCTGGCGATATCGCCTGGCGGGTCGTGTTCCTCGCCGCCGCGTGGCTGCTCGGCGACAGCATCGGTAGCCGGCGCGCCTACGTGCACGAGCTGGAGGAGAAGGCAGACCGACTCGAGCGTGAGCAGGAGGCGCAGGCACGCCGCGCCGCCGCCGAGGAGCAAGCCCGGATCGCGCGAGAGCTCCACGACATCGTTGCGCATGCGCTGAGCGTGATCGCGGTGCAAGCCGCCGCGGCCGAGGACGCACTCGAGGACGAGCCCAGCCCGGCCCGCGAACCGGTCGCGGCCATCGCGACGGTTGCCCGCTCGGCGCTAGGTGACCTTCGCCGCGTGGTCGGTGCCCTGCGCGAAGGAGCAGCAGAACTCGAGCCGCAACCAACCATTCGCCAGCTAGGCCCCTTGGTGGAGCGCGTGCGGAGTGCCGGCCTGCCGGTCGCACTCGACATCACGGGAGATTCGAGGCCCCTGGCGGCCGCCGTGGAACTGTCGGCCTACCGAATCGTGCAAGAAGCCCTGACCAATACCCTCAAACATGCCGGAGCGACCCAGGTACGCGTCCTTGTTCGCTACGGCGAACGACTCGAACTCGAAATCCGCGACAACGGAAGCAGACCCAGCAACGGGGCAAGCAACGGGACAGGAAGGGGCAGCCCTCATGGAAATGGGCTCATCGGGATGCGCGAACGGGTCACGATGCTCGGCGGGGACCTGAGCGCCACGCCCTCGCCGGGCGGTGGCTTCGTCGTTCGTGCCCAGATCCCGATCGAGCGGGCTTGATGCCGATCCGGGTGGTCATCGCCGATGACCAGGCTCTGGTACGCAGCGGGTTCCGCCTCATCGTCGACCGTCGCCCCGACCTCAGCGTCGTCGCCGAAGCCGAAAATGGCACCGAGGCAGTGCGCCTCACCTCCGAGCTGCAGCCCGACGTCGTCTTGATGGACATCCGGATGCCGGAGATGGACGGGATCGAGGCCACCCGACAGATCGTCGCCTCGGGCAGCCCCACCCGCATCCTCGTCCTCACCACGTTCGATCTCGACGAATACGTCTACGCCGCACTGCGAGCAGGCGCGAGTGGATTCCTCCTCAAAGACGTGCGACCACGCGACCTGGTCGAGGGAATCCGGCTCGTCTCAGATGGCAACGCACTGCTGGGGCCCAGCGTCACCGGCCGGCTCCTCGACCGGTTCATCCAGGGCGAACCCTCGCCGCACGCTGCAGCGACCAGCACCCTCACCGCTCGCGAACTCGACGTCCTGCGGCTCCTCGCCGGGGGACTGTCCAACACCGAGCTCGCGGGGCGGCTATCCCTCAGCGAGGCGACCATCAAGAGCCACGTCTCCAACGTGCTACGCAAACTTGGTGTACGCGACCGGGTCCAAGCGGTGATCGCAGCCTACGACGCCGGCGTGGTCCAACCCCAGCCCACCAGCCAGCCAGCAGCGCAACGGGTTGAAGAAGCAAGCTCCCAGGAGTGAGCCGTAACGTCGCTCAGATGGTTCTCTCGGCCCCACGCACCCTCGATGCGCACGCGAGGAGAGGGCCACCAGCGGACGGCATCGGCGAAACCTTCGGGATGAGCCCGCACGAGGCTGCTCAGTCTTTGCGGTAGGCGCGCAGCACGAGTGGCGCGGCGACCGCGAGCAGCGCCACTGACCACACCAGAGAGCCCACGACGTAGAAGGCGAGCCCGTGATCGAAGCTCGCAACGACGTCGTCACCGAGCAGCAGACCGCGCCAAGAGTTGACCATGTCCCGGCCAAGCCGCGGGACGCAGCCGGCTCGGACATCGGGCGAACAACCGACCCCTCCAGCAGGCGCCGCGATCCCCATGACCGCAACGGCAGAGTGCGCTCGACCGAGTGCGCAATCGACGCTCGAGAGGCACGTGACGGTGCAGCGTCTTCGCCCGACTTTGCTCGTGAGGCTAGGGCAGCAGGTCCAGGTACTGCTTGCGCGCCGGCATGGCGTGAATGACCATCTCCTCGCCACTTGAAAAGACCAGAACGACGGTCTCCAACAGCCGCGCGTTGGTGTCGAACCCGAGTCGCAGTTCCCGCTCTGGCGGGCCGTCTCCATCGAGCGGTTCGATCCAGAGCGACCACTCAGCTGCCTGTATGGCGTCCTCGGTCGAGACGCCGTGCTTGAGCGCGCTCGGGTGGACCTTCACGCCCCGAGACGGGCCAGTGCAGCCCGGATGGCCTCGGACCTGCTCATGTCGTTCTTGGCAGCGGCGGCATCAAGCGACGCCAACTCCTCGGTGGTCAGCCGGACAGCAACCACCTGCATCGGCTCGGCTCCGCGTCCAGGACGACCTCGTCCGCGCCGTCTCAACTCGTCGACGTCGTAGCCGGACTCCGCCTCGTCCGCCCAATCTTGGATCTGCTCCTCAGTCACCACGTCCTTATCGTATAACGAAACTAAGACGCGCTCCACGGCGACCGAAAGCCGATCGCCACTCGGAGCGTGTCCTGCGCGACCCGTCGCTAGTCGATGGGGAGGTCTCGCCCCGACAGCAGCCGTCCCAGTGTGCGCTGCATGACAGCGGCCAGTGGGTGTTGGCGAGGTGTGTAGTAGATGACTCCACCGATGGCCTGCTCCAGGGCGAAGCCGCATGCCCGGAGCATGCTCGCTTCGTCGACCTCCAGCGCCTCGCGGAACGCTACCGCGCCGGCCTCGTCGAGCACGGACCAGATCGGATCGAGGTCCTGCGCGGGGTCTCCGACCCCGAGACCGCCCCAGTCGATGACCGCGGTCAACCGTCCAGCAGACACGAGAAGATTGCCGGGGATGAGGTCGCCGTGCAGCAGGACCGGTCGCACCTCATCGTCGGCGGCCTCCAAGCACCTCCGCCACAGGCGTAGCACGGCCCGCTCGTCGACCAGCCCGTTCGCGCGCTCGAGCCACCGGAGCACCCGGTCGTCGAGCCCGCGGAGCGGCCCGCCCCGCCCACCGTCCTGGCGGGCGGGTGCATCAGGCACGGCCGCACTCCGCAAGCCCCTTACCACCGCGGCCAGGTCGTGTCCCAGATCGGCG
>NZ_JANPEO010000142.1:0-4547 GCF_031422975.1 Nocardioides sp.
CTCGAAGCCGTGGATCTCCACGGACTCGTCATCGAGGAACGCGGTGTAGAGGCCGATCGCGTTGGAACCGCCGCCGACGCACGCGGCAATGGCGTCCGGCAGGGTGCCGTACTGCTCGAGGCACTGGGCCCGCGCCTCGTCACCGATGCCGCGCGTGAAGTCGCGCACCATGCTCGGGAACGGGTGCGGTCCGGCGGCGGTGCCGAAGAGGTAGGCCGTGTGGTCGACGCTGGCGACCCAGTCGCGCAGCGCCTCGTTGATCGCGTCCTTGAGGGTCGCGCTGCCCGACTCGACCGGGATGACCTTGGCCCCGAGGAGCTGCATGCGCGCGACGTTCAGGGCTTGGCGACGCGTGTCGACGGCGCCCATGTAGACGGTGCAGTCGAGGTCGAAGTAGGCCGCGGCGGTGGCGCTGGCGACGCCGTGCTGGCCGGCGCCGGTCTCGGCGATGACCCGGGTCTTGCCCATCCGCTTGGTCAGCAATGCCTGGCCGAGCACGTTGCGGATCTTGTGCGCGCCGGTGTGGTTGAGGTCCTCGCGCTTGAGCAGCACCCGGGCGCCGACCTGCTTCGAGAGGCGTTCGGCGTGGTAGAGCAGGCTCGGGGTGCCGGCGTACTCCGCGCAGATCTTCTCGAAGGCGCCGGTGAACTCCGGGTCGGCCATGGCCTGCTGCCAGGCCTCGGTCAGCTCGTCCAGCGCCGCGACGAGTGCCTCGGGCATGAAGCGCCCGCCCCAGGACTCGCCGAAGAAGCCGAGCTCATCTGCCTCGTATGTTGACCTCATCGCACTCCTGTCATCGCACGGACCGCCGACTCGGGGTCGCCGTTCTTGACCAGCGCCTCGCCGACCAGCACCACCTGGGCGCCCTCGTCGACGAAGCGCTGCACGTCTTCGGTGCCGCTGATGCCTGACTCCGCGACCAGGACTCGATCGTCGGGGACCAGCTTCGCCAGCCGGCCGAAGGTGTCGTTGTCGACGGCCAGTGTCTTGAGGTTGCGGGCGTTGACGCCGATCAGCTCGGCGCCGAGCGCGACCGCGCGCTCGGTCTCCGGCTCGTCGTGCACCTCGACGAGCACGGTCAGGCCGAGCTCGCGCGCCTCGTCGTACAGACGTCGCAGCTCGTCGTCGTCGAGCGCCGCCACGATCAACAGGGCCAGGTCGGCACCGGCCGCCCGCCCCTCGACGAGCTGGTAGCCGGAGACGATGAAGTCCTTGCGCAGGATCGGCGTCTCGACGGCCGCGCGCACGGCCCGCAGGTCGCCGAGGGTGCCGTTGAAGCGGCGCTGCTCGGTGAGCACGGAGATCGCGGCCGCGCCGCCCCGGGCATACGCCGCAGCCAGCACTGCCGGGTCGGGGATGTCCGCCAGCGCACCCTTGCTCGGGCTCTTGCGTTTCACCTCGGCGATCACGCTCGAGCCGGGGGCCCGGAAGTGGGGCATCGGGTCACGGGCCGGGTCGACGTCGGCCAGCGCGGCGCGCACGTCAGCGAGGGGCGTGGCAGCCTCGCGAGCGGCGAGATCCTCGCGTACGCCAGCGATGATCTCATCGAGCACGGACATGGCCCCACCCTCTCACTGCGACACCAACGCGGCTGAGGGTGGTTCAGGCAGCGAGCCAGTTGCCGGGCAGGTTGCGCACCACCGTGAAGACGCCGAGCACGACCAGTCCGGCGCCCCACACCCAGCCGGGGACGGCCAGGGGCTGCATCGCTGCGCCGCCGCGCCAGCAGGCCACCAGGCGCCGACCCCAGAGAAGGAGGATCAACGGGACCGCGAGCACGAAGACGAGGTTGCTCGACAGCGCGGCGCCGACGTCGAGGTGCGTGAGGTCGTTGACCGCGCGCAGCGATCCGCACAGCGGACAGTCGAGGTCGGTCAGCAGCTTGGTGGGGCACAGGCCCCAGGCACCCGCCACGTGCGGGTCGCGCAGCCGCAGCGCGAGCGTCGCCGCAGCCGCCATGCCGCCGATCGCGAGCGGCGAGGCGAGCCGACGGGCTCGCTCACTCACCGGCTCGTGCCGTCCGTCAGTGCTCGGTGTGGAAACCGAGCCGCGCCAAGATGAGGAACAGCGGGAACGAGACGACGCCGAGCGCGATCCCGACCCAGAAGAGCGTCATGCTGACGGGAGAGAGCATGAGCGCGATACCACCCACGAGGAAGCCGAGCATGGCAACGCCGACGGCCGTCCAGGCTGCGGGGGTGTTGCCGTGGTTGTCCGCCATGTGAAGAGCTCCCTGATCGTGGCTTTCCGGTGCGCGGTCAGTCTAGGGGGCGGGGTGCCTCGGTCGGGTCATGACCCTCGTCGAGGGCCTTCCAGAGCTCGAGGTTGCCCTCGGGCTCTGCTGCGACGACCTCGTTCGTCGGGGCGTCGTAGCGGGTGCCCATCTCGGGCCAGCTCGGCGTGAGGCGGACCGCGGCCAGCGTGGCGGCCACGCTGCCGACCGCGCCGATCAGCGCCGCGGCGTACCAGCCGGTGAGGGAGACCTCGGCCGTGTCCACGCCCGAGGCTGCGAACAGCGCGTCCTGCAGCGCCTCCTGCAGTGACCAGAACGCAAGCACGGTGGTGACGAGCAGGCCGAGGGCCACCACGGCTGCGAGCCCGGCGACGGCGCGGCGGACGCTGCCCCGGGTGACGAGGATGACGCCCCAGCACGCCAGCACCACGAGCGCGAGGGCAGCGGCGAGCGGTGACTCACGCACGCCGCTCATGTCGATGGCCGCGGCCGAGGCGCTCGAGGTGTCGACGGTGCCGGACGAACCGCTCACCCACGGTTGCGCCCCGGCGACGGCCGCGAGCGTGCCGCTGGCGAGCCCGAGGAGCAGGACCGGCCCGAAGGTACGGCGGGCCTCAGCCATCGAGTCGGACCTCGAGCTCATCAGCGTCGAAGCAGGTGCGATCACCGGTGTGGCAGGCGGCGCCGACCTGGTCGACCTTGACCAGGAGGGTGTCGCCGTCGCAGTCGAGGCGCACCTCGCGGACATGCTGGACGTGGCCGCTGGTGTCGCCCTTGACCCAGTACTCCCGACGCGAGCGGCTCCAGTACGTCGCCCGGCCGGTGGTCAGGGTGCGCGCGAGCGCCTCGTCGTCCATCCAGCCGAGCATCAGCACCTCACCGGTGTCGAACTGCTGCGCGATCGCCGGCACCAGCCCGTCGGGCGTGCGCTTGAGGCGTTCGGCGATGGCAGGGTCGAGAGAGCTCACCCGTCCAGTATCAGGGGTCGGGGTGCTCGGCCTCGCGCTGCGCCCACGTGTGCGCGCACTCCGCGGTGACCGGGCCGGGCGAGGTCAGCTCGCGGTCGTCCCAGCGTCGGATCGCCTGGACGTCGCGCAGGGTCGACACGAGGAAGGCCTCGCTCATCTGCTCGGCCACCTCGCGGATGGGCTCGTCGACCTCCACTCCTCCGCACCACTCGAGCACCAGGGCCCGGGTCACCCCAGCCAGGCAGCCGCTCGCCAGGCTGGGGGTCCTCAACTGGCCGTCCACCACGTAGAAGACGTTGGAGCCGGTGCCCTCGCAGAGGTTGCCGACCGTGTTGGCGAAGATCGCCTCCGTCGCCCCGCGCTCGGTTGCCTGCGCCAGGGCGATCACGTTCTCGGCGTACGACGTGGTCTTGAGGCCGGCGGTGGCGCCGCGCTCGTTGCGGGGCCAGGGCACGGTGGTCACCGCCGTCGTGGCGCCCACCGGCTCGATGGCCGAGTAGGCGACCACCAGGGACGCCGGTCCGACGCCGCGGCCCGAACCCATCGGAGCCGGCCCGGCGGTGTAGGTGATGCGCAGCCGGCCGAGCGGGTCCTCGGTCCCGGCCAAGACGTCGGCCACGCCGCGACGTACGACCGCGTCGTCCGGCGCGTCGAGGCCGAGACCCGTCGCGGACCGGGCCAGCCGGGTGAGGTGACGGGTCAGGGCGAAGGGAACCCCCTGGAGCGTCTTGATGGACTCGAAGACCCCGTCGCCGACGGTGAACCCGTGGTCGGCGACGCTCAGGCTCGCCCCGCTCGGATCGTCGAGGAGCTGTCCGTTGAACCAGGCGCGCATGCGGCCACTCTAGGCGTGCGAGAGCCCCGGATCGGGTCCCAGGACACGCCTTCCCCCACCCGATTTTGGTGCCCGTGAGCCCATCGGCTACTGTTCTGCTCGCACTTGACGCCGGTACTCAGGCCGAGAAATGCATGCGGACATAGCTCAGTTGGTAGAGCGCAACCTTGCCAAGGTTGAGGTCGCGAGTTCGAGTCTCGGTGTCCGCTCGGAGAGGTCTCTCCCCGTGCCTTCTTGTTCTTGGGAAGGCCTCCGTGGTGGGTTGGCCGAGAGGCGAGGCAACGGACTGCAAATCCGTGTACACGGGTTCAAATCCCGTACCCACCTCCAAGCTCCACAAGTGAAGAGCACGACCTCGGGCGATTGGCGCAGCGGTAGCGCGCTTCCCTGACACGGAAGAGGTCACTGGTTCAATCCCAGTATCGCCCACAAGTAAAGTCGCAGGTCAGAGGCCCTTTCGGGGCCTCTTTCCCTTTGTCCATGCAACATACGTGCAACAAGCCCAACAGCT
>NZ_JANPEO010000143.1:0-1721 GCF_031422975.1 Nocardioides sp.
GCGGACGGCGGTCTGCTGATCGGTGCTGGTGGTGGTGGTGGTGTCAGTCATGTGGGAGTCCTTCTCAGACGAGTTCGACGATGGTCGCGATGCCCATGCCGCCACCGACGCAGAGCGTGGCGAGGCCGCGCTTCTGGTCGCGGCGAGCGAGCTCGTCGACGAGCGTGCCGAGGATGATCGCGCCGGTCGCACCGAGCGGGTGGCCCATGGCGATGGCGCCACCGTTGACGTTGGTGATGTCGTCGGTGATGCCCATGTCGCGCATGAACCGCATCGCGACAGCGGCGAAGGCCTCATTGATCTCGAACAGGTCGATGTCGGCGACGGACAGGCCGGCCTTGGCGAGCGCCTTGCGGGCGGCCGGAGCCGGGCCGGTCAGCATGATCGTCGGGTCGGCGCCGCTGACGGCGGTGGCGATGATCCGGGCGCGCGGGGTCAGGCCGAGGTCGATGCCGACCTGCTCGCTGCCGATCACCATGATCGCGGCGCCGTCCACGATGCCCGAGCTGTTGCCGGCGTGGTGGACGTGGTTGATCTGCTCGATCCAGTGGTACTTCTCCAGCGCCACGTCGTCGAAGCCGGCGTCCTTGCCCATCTGCGCGAATGACGGACGCAGACCCGCCAGGCCCTCGACGCTGGTGTCGGGGCGGATCGTCTCGTCGTGCTCGAGCACGGTGATGCCGTTGAGGTCCTTGACCGGGATGACGGCGTCGGCGTAGTAGCCGTTGGCCCAGGCCTTGGCGGCGCGGTGGTGCGACTGCGCGGCATAGGTGTCGACGTCCTCGCGGTTCCAGCCCTCGATGGTGGCGATCAGGTCGGCGCCGATGCCCTGCGGCACGAAGCCGGTCGCGAGCGCGGTCGCCGGGTCCATCGCCCACGCCCCGCCGTCGCTGCCCATGGCCACGCGGCTCATCGACTCGACACCGCCGGCAAGGATCAGGTCCTCGAAGCCGCCGCGTACACGGCTGGCGGCCTGGTTCACGGCCTCCAGTCCGGAGGCGCAGAAGCGGTTGAGCTGCACGCCGGCGACCGTGTCGGGGTAGCCCGCCTTCAGTGCCGCGGTCTTGGCGATGTCGCCGCCCTGGTCGCCCACGGGGGTCACGACACCGAGGACGACGTCGTCGATCCGGTGCGGGTCCAGGCCCGGGTTGCGCGTCTTGACCTCGTCGAGGAGACCCACCACCAGATCGACGGGCTTGACCTCGTGCAGGGAGCCAGTGGCCTTGCCCCTGCCGCGGGGGGTATGGATGTGGTCATAGATGAATGCTTCTGCCATACCTCGATTGTGACACCATTACTGTCACCATGGTCAAGGTGTGGCCCGGGTCACGCGAGGTCGAGTGAGTTTCCCCGGATATCCGGGGAAACTCCCGCTTGACCCCCGTTGCTTTGGTGGCAAAGCGTGAAGTTCCCCGGATATCCGGGGAACCTGAGTGTCCGAGATGAGGCAGGCAGGCATGGAGACCGCAGACGAGCAGCCCGTGTTGCTCACGCTCGACGAGCTCACCGAGCGGGTGGGTATGAGCGTGCGCAACATCCGCTTCTACACCTCCAAGCACCTTGTCCCGCCGCCGCTGCGTCGGGGCCGCTCGGGCTACTACTCCGCCGACCACGTCGCGCGCCTCGAGCTCGTACGCGAGCTGCAGGCCCACGGCTTCACGCTGTCCGCGATCAAGGGGTACGTCGACCGGATCCCCGACGACGCCACGCCCTCCGACGTC
>NZ_JANPEO010000144.1:0-2131 GCF_031422975.1 Nocardioides sp.
TGGCGTCGCGGGTGGCGAGCAGACGGATCTCGTCGGCATCGCGGGCCGCGGCCTCGCGGACGTCGTTGGCCTCGTCCTCGGCGAGCTTGAGCATCGAGGTCGCCCGGCCGCCGAGCCCGGCGTAGGAGGGAGTCTTGTTCTCGGCCAGCTCGGCGCGCAGGCTCTCGAGCTCTCCCTGGAGCTCGAGCACCCGCCGCTCCGAGGCGCTCAGGCTGTTGCTGAGGCCCGACTTCTCACCCGCGAGCTGGGCGATGCGCTGGTCGACAGCGAGCTTGTCGTAGCCGCCGCGGCGCACGACGGGCAGGACCGAGCCGGCAGCCGCGCCCGGCGTGCTGCCCAGCGGGGACGCCGGGGGCGAGAGGGGCCGGCTGGGCGCCTCGGTGGGGACGGCGCGGGCAGGGGCCGGCTGGATGCTGGGCGCCGGCTGGGTGCTGGGCGCCGGCTTCTGGGCGGACGCAGGCGGGGCCGGAGTCGTGGTGCGCGACGTGGCGACCCGCTGCGTCGACTGGTCGGGCTCAGCGCGGGGTTGGGGCCTCGGGACGGTGGGCATGACCTGCGTGGCCGTGCTGTCGGCGGATCCGCTCGCGTCGGCGGCGTTCGGGGGCGGCACCTCCGCGTCGAGGTCGGGGTCAGACTCCGGCTCCTCGTCGAAGATGGACAGGCCCTGATCGCTGCTCATGGTCGAGCACCCACTCTCTACGTCGTTCTGCGGTCGTGCCGATGGCGTGGCGCCCAGTCTGTACGACGGGCGCGAACAAACACACCCCGGCTCGCGGACGAATCGCGCACCGGGGTGTGAATGAGGTGTGTCGGGAGTGTGGCGGGGTGTGGCGCGTCCGGTCAGACGCCGCGCTGGCGGTCGCTTCGCCTGCTCCGCTCGTTCCTCGCTGCGCAGGCTCAGACTCCGCGGAACCGGTTGATCGCTTCCTCGTGCCTGGCCCGCATCTCCGGGTTGCGCACGCCGAGCCCCTCCTCGGGAGCGAGGCAGAGCACACCGACCTTGCCCTGGTGGGCGTTCTTGTGGACGTCGAGGGCGGCCTGGCCCACGTCGTCGAGACCGTAGGTCTTCGACAGCGTCGGGTGGATCATGCCCTTGGAGATGAGGCGGTTGGCCTCCCACGACTCGCGGTAGTTGGCGAAGTGGGAGGAGATGATCCGCTTGAGGTTCATCCACAGGTAGCGGTTGTCGTACTCGTGCATGTAGCCGCTGGTGGAGGCGCAGGTGGTGATGGTGCCGCCCTTGCGCGTCACGAACACGGACGCGCCGAAGGTCTCGCGGCCCGGGTGCTCGAAGACGATGTCGATGTCCTCGCCGCCGGTCAGCTCACGGATCTTGGCGCCGAGCCGCTTCCACTCGCGTGGGTCCTGCTGGGTGTTCTCGTCGTTCCAGAACTTGTAGCCCTCGTCGCTGCGGTTGATGATCAGCTCCGCGCCCATCTTGCGGCAGATCTCCGCCTTGTCCTCGGAGGAGACGACGCAGATGGGCGTCGCGCCGCCGTTGAGGGCGTACTGCGTGGCGAAGCCGCCCAGACCGCCGGACGCCCCCCAGATCAGCACGTTGTCGCCCTGCTTCATGTCGCCGCCGTTGCGGCTGACCAGCTGGCGGTAGGCCGTGGAGTTGACCAGGCCGGGGGAGGCGGCCTCCTCCCAGGTGAGGTGACCGGGCTTGGGCATCAGCTGGTTGGACTTCACCAACGCGATGTGGGCGAGGCCGCCGAAGTTGGTCTCGAAGCCCCAGATGCGCTGCTCGGTGTCGAGCATCGTGTCGTTGTGGCCGTCGGGGCCCTCGAGCTCGACGGACAGGCAGTGGGCCACGACCCGGTCGCCGGGCTTCCACTTGGTGACGCCTGGACCGGTCCTGAGCACGACACCGGACAGGTCGGAGCCGACCACGTGGTAGGGCAGGTCGTGGCGCTTGGTGAGCTCGCTGTTGGGGCCGTTGCGCTCGAGGAAGCCGTAGGTCGACACCGGCTCGAAGATCGAGGTCCACACGGTGTTGTAGTTGATGGCCGAGGCCATCACCGCGACGTAGGCCTCGCCCGGGCCGAGCTCGGGGAGGGCGACGTCGCCGACGTGCAGCGACTTGCGCGGGTCCTTCTCCTTGCTGGGCAGACCCTCGAACATGTCCACG
>NZ_JANPEO010000145.1:0-10198 GCF_031422975.1 Nocardioides sp.
GGCTGTCATCGGCTCCGGACCGGCCGGTCTCGCAGCCGCGCAGCAGCTCACTCGAGCCGGGCACACGGTCGCGGTCTACGAGCGTGCCGACAAGATCGGCGGGCTGATGCGCTACGGCATCCCCGAGTTCAAGATGGAGAAGAAGCACCTCGACCGTCGACTCGACCAGATGAAGCGCGAGGGCACCATCTTCCGCGCCGGCGTCAACGTCGGCGAGGAGCTCACCGGTCCCCAGCTCACCGAGCGCTACGACGCCGTCGTGCTGGCGATGGGGGCGACCCAGGCGCGCGACCTGCCGGTGCCGGGCCGCGAGCTCGGTGGCATCCACCAGGCCATGGAGTTCCTGCCGCAGGCCAACCGTGCCTCACTCGGCGACGAGGTCGAGGGCCAGATCCTGGCCACCGGCAAGGACGTCGTCATCATCGGTGGCGGGGACACCGGCGCCGACTGCCTCGGCACCTCCATCCGCCAGGGCGCGCGCTCGATCACCCAACTCGAGATCATGACCCAGCCGCCGGAGACCCGTCCGGGTGCCCAGCCGTGGCCCACCTATCCGATGACCTTCCGGGTCTCCTCCGCCCACGAGGAGGGTGGCGACCGGGTCTATGCGGTGTCCACCCAGCAGTTCCTCGGCGACGTGGCCGGCCACGTGTCCGGCCTGCGGCTGATCGAGGTCGACGCGACGTTCCAGCCGATCGAGGGGACCGAGCGGGAGATCCCGGCGCAGCTCGTGCTGTTCGCCATGGGCTTCACCGGCCCGGAGACGCCCGGGATCATCGAGCAGCTGGGCGTGGAGCTCGACCAGCGTGGCAATGTCGTGCGCGATGCGACGTACGCCTCGAGCGTCGAGGGTGTCTTCGTGGCGGGCGACGTGGGCCGCGGTCAGTCGCTGATCGTCTGGGCGATCGCCGAGGGACGCGCGGCCGCTGCCGGGGTGGACACCTACCTCACCGGCTCGTCGACGTTGCCGGTGCCGATCAAGCCCACGGATCGACCGCTGGTCGTGTGACGTTCACGCGCTCGTCGCTCGCCGACGACGCGAGATCGTTCTTGGATCGATCAAAGATCCGCTAGGGTCGGGTGGTGCGAAGAGCGAAGATTGTCTGCACCCTCGGCCCTGCGGTGTCCACCCCTGAGAGCATCCGTGAGCTGGTCGACGCCGGCATGGACGTCGCCCGGCTCAACATGAGCCATGGTGAGTACGCCGACCACGAGCGCCTCTATCACCTGGTGCGCCAGGCCAGCGACGACTCGGGCCACGGCGTCGGGATCTTCGCGGACCTCCAGGGTCCCAAGATCCGGCTGGGCATGTTCGCCGACGGCCCGGTCAAGTTGAGGAAGGGCGCGTCCTTCACGATCACCACCCGCGACATCCTGGGTGACGTGGACGAGTGCGGGACGACCTACGCCGGACTGCCGGGCGATGTGAAGGCGGGCGACCCGCTCCTCATCGATGACGGCAAGGTGCGCCTGCGGGTGACCTCCGTCGACGCCACCGACGTGCTGACCGAGGTCATCGTCGGCGGCAAGGTCTCCAACCACAAGGGCATCAACCTGCCCGGCGTCGCCGTCTCGGTGCCGGCCCTGTCCGAGAAGGACACCGCCGACCTGCGCTGGGCGCTCCAACTCGGGGTCGACTTCGTCGCCCTCAGCTTCGTCCGAAGTGCGCACGACGCCGAGGACGTCCGCGCGATCATGCGCGAGGAGGGCATCTTCGTCCCCATCATCGCCAAGATCGAGAAGCCGCAGGCGATCGAGAACATCGACGAGATCGTGGACGCCTTCGACGGCATCATGGTCGCGCGCGGCGACCTGGGTGTCGAGTGCCCGCTCGAGGACGTGCCGATCCACCAGAAGCGGATCATCGACAAGGCCCGCCGCAACGCCAAGCCCGTCATCGTCGCGACCCAGATGCTGGAGTCGATGATCACCGCGCCCGCGCCGACACGTGCCGAGGCCAGCGACGTCGCCAACGCCGTGCTCGACGGTGCCGACGCCGTGATGCTCTCCGGCGAGACCAGCGTGGGGGAGTGGCCCATCGTCGCGGTGCAGACCATGGCCCGGATCGTGACCTCGACCGAGCACCACGGACTCAGCCACATGGCCGCCGTGTCCTGGCAGCCCCACACCCGGGGCGGCGTCATCGCCAAGGCCGCGGCCGAGGTGGCCGAAGCGGTCGGCGCCGTCTTCCTCGTCGCCTTCACCGTGAGTGGCGACTCTGCCAAACGGCTCTCGCGCTACCGCGGCCCGATCCCGATCCTCGCCTTCACCCCCGAGTCGCGGACGCGTTCGCAGCTCGCCCTCACCTGGGGAGTCGAGACCTTCCAAGGTGCCGAGGTCGAGCACACGGACGAGATGGTGCGCCAGGTCGACGAAGCGCTGATCCACATCGGCCGGGTCAAGGAGGGCGACCTCGTCGTCATCATCGCCGGCAGCCCGCCCGGCATCCCGGGCTCGACCAACGCGCTGCGGATCCACCGGATGGGCGATGCGATCAACGGTGCCGCCCCGGCCTATCGGCGTCCGCGCTGACCGAGGACTTCGGTCCGATCAGCGCACCGCACCGCCCCGCTGGCGTCGCGGCGCGATGCCTGGGTGCCCCGGGTGAGATTCGAACTCACACTGAATGCTGTTTGAGAGCATCGCCTCTGCCGTTGGGCTACCGGGGCCAACAGCGAGGAAACCGTACCCGACTAGCCTTGTCGCCGTGACCAACCCCGCCCCCCAGCAGAGCCCGACCCTCCCGAGCACCTCCGTTCGCCGCCGTGTCGTCATTGCCGAGGACGAGGCCCTGATCCGAATGGATCTCGCCGAGATGCTGGACGAGGAGGGCTTCGACGTCGTCGGCCAGGCCGGCGACGGTCAGTTGGCGATCGAGCTCGCGCAGGAGCTCAGGCCCGACCTGGTGATCCTCGACGTGAAGATGCCGATCCTGGACGGGATCGCCGCCGCCGAGCAGATCGCCCGCGAACGGATTGCCCCGATCGTCATCCTCACCGCGTTCTCCCAGCGCGACCTGGTCGAGCGGGCCCGGGACGCGGGCGCGATGGCCTATCTCGTCAAGCCGTTCACCCGTACCGATCTGGTGCCCGCGATCGAGATGGCGCTCAGTCGCTTCGACGAGGTGCGCGTGCTCGAACGCGAGGTCGCCGACCTGCACGAGTCGCTGGCGACGCGCAAGGCGGTCGACCGCGCCAAGAGCGTCCTGCAGGCCCAGCTGGGCCTGAGCGAACCGGAAGCCTTCCGGTGGATCCAGAAGACGGCCATGGATCTTCGCCTGTCGATGAGGCAGGTGGCCGAAGGAGTTGTCGAGCACGGGCCAGGTGTCACCGGGCCGAGTGAGGATTCGGTAACGGATTAGCCATGTTTCGGCGTGTGGTGCGTCAGGTGCTTACGGCGACGCCGCGAGAGGTGTACGTTTCCGCACCGGAGGGGCGTGGCCAGCTCGGCGCCGGTCAGGGCTTCCTCCATGAACTCTGCGTCCCCGGTAGTCGAGCCGCGGACCTGACGAGAGGTAGAAGGCCTTGAGGCGTAACACTCGAGCTGGGCTGGGTGCACTCGCACTCGCCCTGACCGTCACTGCTACGGCATGTGGCACCACCGAGACCGGGGGCAGCGCGTCCGGCGACGGCGCATGCGAAGGCAAGATCGGTGTGATGGGTGCCCTGTCGGGTGCCAACTCCAGCATCGTGCTCCCCTCCGTTGACGGCGCGAAGCTCGCGCTCAAGCAGTGGAGTGCGGACAACCCGGACTGCAAGATCGAACTTGTCGACTTCGACACCGAGGGTGACCCGGCCAAGGCGACCCCGGTCGCCACCAAGATGGCCACGGACGACACCTTCCTGGGTGTCATCGGTGGTGCGTTCTCGGGTGAGACCCGCGCGACCAAGGCGATCTACGGCGACGCCGGCCTGACCATGATCAGCCAGTCCGCCACGGCCACCGACCTCACGCAGGAGGACCCGTCCCCGGTCTTCCACCGCGTGGTCGGCTATGACGACATCCAGGGTACGGCGATCGCCAAGTACCTCAGCGACGTCATCGGCGCCAAGAAGGTCTTCGTCATCGACAACTCCGACGCCTACGGCGAGCCGCTGGCCGCCAAGGTCACCTCGGAGCTGGGCGACCTCGTCGCCGCCAACGACAAGACCCAGGTCGCGCAGACCGACTTCTCCCCGACCGTCTCCAAGGTCAACGCGGCCAAGCCCGACGCGATCTTCTACGGCGGCTACATCGCCGAGGCCGCGCCGCTGCTCAAGCAGCTCCGCGACGCCGGCATCGACGCCCCCTTCGTGGGTGGCGACGGCCTGTACGGAGCCGACTTCGGCAAGGCGGCCGGTGCAGCCGGCGAGGGCGCGATCATCACCTGCCCGTGTGTCCCGATCGAGGAGGGCACCTTCGCCGCGGACTTCGAGGCCGAGACCGGCGCCGCTCCCGGCGCCTATGCGGCCGAGGGCTTCGACGCCATGAACATCTTCCTGGACGCGTTCGCCGACGGCGCTCGCACCCGCGAAGAGGTCGAGGCCTTCGTCGACGGGTACGACGAGAAGGGCCTGACCAAGCAGCTGGCGTTCGACGACAACGGTGACGTTGCTGTCGAGAACGTCGTCATCTGGGCCTACAAGGTCGTGGACGGCGCGCTGGTCCCCGACCAGGAGATCTCGCTGAGCTGAACGAGACACTCATGACCAGTGGGGCGGCCGGGCAGTATGCTCGGCCGCTTCACTGGTGGCCGCCGGATCCTCACGTCCGGTGTGACCCCGGGCTTGGGAGAGGTACATGGATTTCAACGCACTGATCGACAATCTGGGTGGTCACACCCTGGACGGTCTCACTCGAGGCTCGATCTACGCCCTGGTAGCCCTCGGCTACACGATGGTCTACGGCGTGCTCCGTCTCATCAACTTCGCGCACTCCGAAGTGTTCATGGTCGGCACCTGGACGGTGCTCGGTGTCTACACCGTGCTCGGTGTCGGCGCGGGCACCGGCATGGGCATGGTGATCGTGGCCACGCTTCTGGCCTTCGTCGCAGCCGCCGTCGTGTCGGCCTCGGTGGCGCTCGCCGTCGAGCGGATCGCCTACCGGCCGCTGCGCAAGAAGAACGCGCCGCCCCTCATCTTCTTGATCACCGCCATCGGCTGCTCGCTGGTGCTGGTCGAGGTCTTCGGTCACGTGCTGAAGGTGTTCTTCGGTCCGCCGTTCGGGCGCGCACCGGTCAACGTCCCCTCACCGATCCAGACCGCGACGCTGATGACCATCGGCGACGTGCGGATCACCAACACCCAGGTCTTCATCATCCTGGGCGCTGTCTTGATGATGTTCGCCCTCGATCAGTTCGTGAACAGGAGTCGCCTCGGTCGCGGCGTCCGCGCGGTCGCGCAGGACCCCGACACCGCGGCCCTGATGGGGGTCAACCAGGACCGGGTGATCATGCTGGTCTTCATCCTCGGTGGTGCCATGGCGGGCGTCGCAGCCCTCCTGTTCACCCTCCAGTTCGACATCACGAAGTTCGACATCGGCTTCATCATCGGCATCAAGGCCTTCACCGCCGCCGTGCTCGGTGGGATCGGAAACCTGCGCGGTGCGCTGGTCGGTGGTCTGCTGCTCGGGATCGTGGAGGTGTACGCCTCGGCGGTGTTCAGCTCGAACTGGGCGGACGTCACGGCGTTCATCGTCCTGGTCCTGGTGCTGATGTTCCGTCCGACCGGCCTGTTGGGTGAATCGCTCGGAAAGGCACGCGCATGAGTGACAACAAAGCCCCCGTCGCGGAGCCGGCCGACGAGGGCCGCAAGGCCGGCTTCCTCGGTCTGCCGAGCCTCGGGCTCGCGGACAGGTTCAGCAGCCTGCCACTCTGGGCCAAGCTGCCGATCGTCTTGCTGGTGGTCTCGTTCGCGTTCTACCTGCCCAACCTCACCATCCTCCCGTTCGCCTACATCCGAACCGACCTCACCTCGGGTGGATCGGACTGGGGCGGGGTGCTGTTCCTGGTCGTCATCTACATGATCGTGGCCATCGGCCTCAACGTCGTGATCGGGCTGGCCGGCCTGCTCGACCTCGGCTACATCGGGTTCTACGCCCTGGGCGCCTACTCGGTGGCGATCTTCGGATCACCGTCGTCGCCGGTCACCCAGAAGATCGCCGAGAGGTTCGACCTGGGCGAGGGGTGGGCCGTCCCGTTCGTGGCCTGCATCCCGATCGCTCTCGGCATCGCGCTGGCCGCTGGCGTGACCCTCGGCGCCCCGACCCTGCGACTGCGCGGCGACTACCTCGCCATCGTGACCATGGGCTTCGGCGAGATCATCCGCATCCTGTCGCGCAACGTCGGCAGCGTGACCAACGGCTCGGCCGGGATCATCGGAGTGCCCTCACCGCCCGAGCCCAGTGAGAACTACTTCTCCAGCATCGAGTCGGCCCACTGGTACTGGCTGGCGCTGGTCGTGCTGATCCTGCTCATCTTCCTCACGCGCCGGCTGGAGAACAGCCGGGTCGGCCGCGGGTGGCTCGCCATCCGTGAGGACGAGGACGCGGCCGCCGTCATGGGTGTCAACGCCTTCAAGTTCAAGCTCTGGGCCTTCGCCATCGGTGCGTCCCTCGGCGCGATCGCCGGCCTGCTCTTTGCGAGCAAGCAGGCCTACGTCGAGCCGACCGGCTTCGCACTCAACCTGTCGTTCCTCTTCGTGGCCATGGTGGTCATCGGCGGGTCCGGCAACATGGTCGGCGCGATGCTCGGTGCCTTCCTGATCACCTACCTGCCCGAGCGCTTCCGCGAGTTCCAGGACTGGCGCCCGTTCGCCTTCGGCGTGGCCATGGTGATGGTGATGGTGCTACGTCCGCAGGGCCTGGTCCCCAGCCGCAGACGTGCTCGAGAGTTCGCGGACCGCAAGCACGAGGCAGAGGAGGCGGCTGCCGATGTCTGAGCAGACCCTGGAATCCGGCACCAACAAGTCCGGCGGCAACAGTGAGGCACTGCTGGTCGTCGACAACGTCACGCTGAGGTTCGGCGGCGTCGTCGCCCTCGACGAGGTCGCCTTCGAGATCAGGAAGGGTGAGATCCTCGGCCTGATCGGTCCCAACGGCGCCGGCAAGACGACCTGCTTCAACGTCATGACCGGCGTCTACACCCCGACGTCCGGGGACATCCGCTTCGACGGCACCAAGGTCAGCGGGATCAAGCCGCACAAGATCAACGCTCTCGGCATCGCCCGGACGTTCCAGAACATCCGGTTGTTCCCCGAGATGACCGCCATGGAGAACGTCATGGTCGGTGCCGACGCGCGGCACAAGACAAGCGTGGTGGGGGCGCTGTTCCGGCTCTATCGCGTGAGGGCGAAGGAGCACGAGCTCCCGGAAAACCCCCTCGCGCGCAGCTTTGCCAAGGTCTTCGGAGTGAGCCGGCACACGCTCGAGGAGCGGGCCGGCCGGAAGAAGTCGATGGAGATGCTGCGCTTCGTCGGTATCGCCGACCGCGCCCACGAGCTGGCCCGCAACCTGCCGTACGGCTATCAGCGACGACTCGAGATCGCGCGTGCCCTGGCGACCGAGCCCAAGCTGCTGTGCCTCGACGAGCCGGCGGCCGGCTTCAACCCGGCCGAGAAGGCCGACCTGATGAACCTCATCCGGCGGATCCGTGACAGCGGGCTGACCGTGCTCCTCATCGAGCACGACATGAAGCTGGTCATGGGTGTCACCGACCGGCTGGTCGTGCTCGAATTCGGCCAGAAGATCGCCGAAGGGTTGCCCGCCGAGGTCGCCCGCAACCCGAAGGTCATTGCTGCCTACCTAGGAGAGCCGGACGATGCTGCTCAAGCTTGAGGATGTCGTCCTCAACTACGGAAAGATCGAGGCGCTCCACGGCATCAGCCTCGAGGTCGCCGAGGGCGAGGTCGTCGCCCTGATCGGCGCCAACGGCGCCGGCAAGACCTCGACGATGCGCGCCATCTCCGGTGTGCGTGGGCTCACGTCGGGGACGATCACCTTCAACGGCGAGGACGTGACCAAGCTGCGCGCCGACCAGCGCATGCGCAAGGGCCTGTGCCTGACGCCCGAGGGCCGAGGTGTCTTCCCGGGGATGACCGTCACCGAGAACCTCGACATGGGCGCCTACACCCGCAAGGACAAGGCCGGCATCGCCGAGGACTTCGAGCGTGTCTTCGGCCTGTTCCCGCGGCTCAAGGAGCGCAGGAAGCAGGTCGGCGGCACCATGTCCGGCGGTGAGCAGCAGATGCTCGCCATCGGCCGGTCGCTGATGTCGCGGCCCAGGCTGCTGCTGCTCGACGAGCCCTCGATGGGGCTCGCGCCGATGCTGATCCAGCAGATCTTCTCGATCATCAGCGAGATCGCCGAGCAGGGCACGACGATCCTGGTCGTGGAGCAGAACGCCAAGCAGGCGCTGTCGCGTGCCGACCGCGCCTACGTGCTGGAGACCGGCAAGATCGTCAAGAGCGGCAGCGGTGCTGCCTTGCTCGACGACCCGAGCGTCCGCGAGGCGTATCTCGGCGTGGCCTGACCGGTTTTCGGGCCTTCGCGCACACCGCGAAGGCCCTGGGCGTAGGGTCGGCGGTCATGGCCGGGAATGATCTCGGCAACGGGGGATGCAAACGGCACGGGGCTGATCCTTGGGAGTCAACACATGAGCAGGACTACGGTCCAGGTGCGGGCAGCCGCAGCTGCTGACGCTTCGGTGCTGCGTGAGCTGTGGACGGACGTCCTGCGGCGCGGCAGCGCTGAGGAGCAGGAGGCCGACCTCGTGCGCATCATCGACGACTGCGCCGATCGTGAGGACCGGTGCATCTCTGTGGCCGAGATCGACGGCCAGGTCGCCGGCGCGGTCTTCCTCGAAGCCACCACCCTGACTCCGCTCAACCTCGAGCCGGCCGCGCTGGCGGTCTCGCCCCACGTGCTGCCCGAGTTCCGCCGTCGCGGCGTCGGCACGGCACTGATGGACGCCGCTACCAGGTTCGCCGAGGCCCAGGGGATCGGCACGATGGCAACCGCCGCACTGGCCAACTCCCGCGACGCCAACCGGTTCATGGCGCGGCTCTCGCTCACACCGCAGGCAACCCTCCGGACCGCGAGCACGTCCGCGGTGCGCTCCAAGCTGTCCGGTCGACGCTCGGCGACCCGCGGTCGCGGCTCGCGCCAGATCGACAAGGTCCTGGCCGCTCGACGACTCGGACGCGAGCACGTCACCAGCTGAGTTTCGACCGTTCGTTCCAGGATCCCCGGATATGCGGGGATCTTCACGCCTGGCCCCCAATGCTTGAGTCACACAGCGTGAGTTTCCCCGGATAACCGGGTAAACTCACGGGTCCGTCAGGGCCGGTCCAGGAGCGCGCAGGTGATGCGCGCCGTACACACGCGCTTGCCCTCCTCGTTGGTGATCACGACCTCGAAGGCCGCCATGCTGCGACCGAGGTGGATCGGGGTCGCCGTGCCGGTCACGGTGCCGGACGTTGCGGAGCGGTGATGGGTGGCGTTGATGTCGACGCCGACGGCGATCTTGTCGGGAAATGCATGCAGGGCCGACCCGATCGAGCCGAGCGTCTCGGCCAGGACCACGGACGCGCCGCCGTGCAGGAGGCCGTAGGGCTGGGTGTTTCCCTCGACGGGCATGGTCGCGGTGAGGCGCTCCGGCGAGATCTCGGTGATGACCACGCCCATCTTCTCGTTCAGGGCGCCCATACCCTGCGGCATCGTCGCCACGAACTCGTCGATGCTGATCTCGCGGGTCGGTAGTTTGAGGTCGCTCATGCACGCATTGTGGCCGACCCCCGGCGGGTCCTCGGTGTCGGTGTCGGCCGATAGAGTCGCGCCGTGTCCGAGACGAGTGCCGCCACCGCCCCGCCTTCCGCCCGCTTGCTCCTGCTCGACGGGCACTCGCTGGCCTATCGCGCGTTCTTCGCGCTGCCGGTGGAGAACTTCTCCACCGCCACCGGCCAGCACACCAACGCCGTCTACGGATTCACCTCGATGCTCGTCAACGTGCTGCGCGACGAGGTGCCCACGCACGTCGCCGTCGCGTTCGACAAGTCGCGCCAGACCTTCCGGCTCGAGGAGTATCCGGAGTACAAGGCCAAGCGGAACAAGACGCCCGGCGAGTTCAGCAGCCAGCTGCCGCTGATCCAGCAGGTCCTCGACACCCTCCGGATCAGGCACCTGGAGCTCGACGGGTACGAAGCCGACGACATCATCGCGACCC
>NZ_JANPEO010000146.1:0-2207 GCF_031422975.1 Nocardioides sp.
CCTCGACTACACCTGGTGATATTCGTCCGCCCTGTCCCCCCCCCCCTTCGGCGCCGGCCCCGGGGGGCCGGACCACTTGATCGCCACTCCACCAGAGGGCACCGACAACGTGGCCGACTCGGCCGGCGTCGTCCACAGTCCCGACTTCGCCGAGGCGCAGGCTCGCAAGATCGAGCGGCTTCTCGACGAAGCCGGCGTCACCGACGGCAGCCGGGTCCTGGAGATCGGCACCGGCTGGGGCGAGCTCGCGATCCGCGCCGCCCGCCGCGGGGCGAGCGTGCACTCGATCACCCTGTCCGTCGAACAGCTCGAGCTCGCCGAGCAGCGGGTGGCCGACGCCGGCTGCACCGACCTGGTCCGGATCGAGCTGCTGGACTACCGCGCGCTGGCGCAGCCGGAGTTCGCTGCGGCGTACGACGCCATCGTCAGCGTGGAGATGATCGAGGCCGTGGGCCATGAGTTCTGGGGCACCTACTTCCAGACCCTCGACCACGCGCTCGCGCCCGGCGGCCGGATCGCCATCCAGGCGATCACGATGCCGCACGACCGGATGCTCGCCACCCAGGGCACCCAGACGTGGATCAACAAGTACATCTTCCCGGGCGGCTTCCTGCCCAGTGTGCAGGTCATCGACGAGATCACCTCCGAGCAGACCGCCCTGCGACGCACCGGGATCCTGGAGTTCGGCAGCCACTACGCCGAGACCTTGCGGCGCTGGGACAAGCGCTTCCTCGCACAGCGCGACGCGGTCATCGCACTCGGCTTCGACGACCAGTTCATGCGGATGTGGCACTTCTACCTCGAGTACTCCCGCGCCGGATTCGCCAGCGGCTACATCAACGTCCAGCAGCTGACCTTCGTCAAGGAGTGACCGCGATGACGACCACCACCCGGCGCCCGACCCTCACCCTCACCACGACCGGCATCGCGCAGCGGCTCGCGGAGGCCGCCCGCCCGTTCATCGGCGGCGACCTGCCCGTCCGGCTGCGCGCGTGGGACGGCTCTCTCGCCGGCCCCGAGAACGCACCCCTGGTCGTGCTGCGGTCCCCCGACGCCCTGCGCCGACTCCTGTGGCACCCCGGCGAGCTCGGCGCCGCCCAGGCCTACGTCACCGGCGAGCTCGACGTGGCGGACCAGGACGGCTGGGACCTCGACTCCGCCCTGACGCACGCCTTCGCCGTCGGCCGCGAGCGCGGTCTCGAGGGCGTACGCCGATCGCCGGGCGCCTTCGTCAACGCACTGCGCACCGCCGCCGGTCTGGGCGCGCTCCGCCCGCCGCCGAGGCCACCCGCCAGTCAGGCGCGCGTCAAGGGCCGGTTGCACAGCGCGATCCGCGACCGGCGCGCGATCAGCCACCACTACGACCTGAGCAACGAGTTCTACTCACTGATCCTCGACCCCGCGATGGCCTACAGCTGTGGCTACCACGAATCCGCGGAGGCCACGCTCGAGCAGGCGCAGCGCGCCAAGCTCGACCTGGTGTGCCACAAGCTCGGGCTCGAGCCCGGCGTGAGGATGCTCGACGTCGGCTGCGGCTGGGGGTCGCTGTCGCTGCATGCAGCCGAGCACTTCGGCGCGCAGGTCACGGGTGTCACGATCGCGGCCGAGCAGAAGAAGTTCATCGATGCGCGGATCGCCGAGCGCGGTCTCGGCGACCGGGTGCAGATCCGGCTGCAGGACTACCGCGACGTTCCGGAGCGTGACCACTTCGACGCCGTCGGCTCCCTGGAGATGGGCGAGCACGTCGGCGAGGCCAACTACCCGACCTACGTCGAGGTGCTGCGTCGCGCCGTGAAGCCGGGCGGACGGGTGCTGGTCCAGCAGATGTCACGCTCGGGCAGCCAGGGCGGCCGGCACCCCGGCGGCGGCCCCTTCATCGAGTCCTTCATCGCCCCGGACATGCACATGCGCCCGGTCGGCGAGACCGTTGCGCACCTCGAGCTGGGGGGTCTCGAGGTGCGCGACGTGCACGGCCTGCGCGAGCACTACGTGCAGACGGTGGCGGGGTGGCTGGCGAGGTTCGAGGCCAACCTGCCACGGCTCACCGAACTGGTGGGCGAGGAGGTCGTCAGAGTCTGGCGGCTCTACCTCGTCGGCGGTTCGATGGCCTTCCGAGACGGGCGGATGGGGGTCGACCAGATCCTCATGGTGCGCCCCGGCGCGGCCCACACGCTGCCGGCGCAGCGGGCATGGTGAGATCCCTTCAT
>NZ_JANPEO010000147.1:0-2418 GCF_031422975.1 Nocardioides sp.
CGACCACCGACGGATGCAGCAGGACCAGCGCTACGCCCAGGCCGCCCAGCAGCCCTATCGCAAGAAGAAGAAGGAGCGCTGGCTGAGCGAGATCTTCGACTGAGCGGTGCTACGCGGCGGGCCTTGCGTCCGACGGTGCGGCGTCCAGGGTGTCGGACGTCAGGCGGGACGTCCGACGAGTCGGCTGTCGGGGCGACCGCTTCGTCGGACGTCCCGGGCAACGTCCGGCGATGGGGCAGCCACGTTGTCGGACGTACGCCGACGCATCGGCGTACGCAGGTCACGCACTACGGTCGAGGTGCGGGCAGCCGCGCGACCGAAGTGCCTCGGTGATCTGCTCGAAGAAGTCATCGGCGGCAACGCGCAGGCCGAGGAGCGGCAGGCGCAGGACGAGTGCATCGCTCAGCGTGACGTCGTTGTGGCGCAGGGCGTCCGAGATGACGTTCTGGACCCACCCGTGCTGGATTCCGTCGATCTCGACGACGACGCCCCACTCCTCCCAGTAGACGTCGAGAAAGTAGCGTCCGTCCCTCGTCCGGCGACGGACCTGCCGACTCGGTTCCGGGATCCCCCGATCGCGGCACTCGCGTGCGAACTCGTGCTCGCTGATGGAGCGGACCCCGTCGAGCAGGTCCAGGATCGTCATCTGGATGAGCAGTCGTCGCTTGTCGCGCCTGATGCGGAGTGCGGCCTCGCCAAGTCGTTCGGCTGTCGTGAGCCCTTGCTGGACAGCCATCGTCATCAGCAGCACTGCCTGCTTGTCCGACCTGGCCCACAGCGCGCCGTGGACGGCAGCGACATGCGGCTTGGTGCGAGGTACTCCTGACGCACTCAGGTCCGTCGTTCGATAGCGCCGGGTCTGATGGATGTTGAGGCCCTTCCCCCGCCGCCGACGCGCATTGCGCGGAATCGAGATCCTCAGCGCTTCCTCATCGACGCCGCGGAGTCCCGAGGCGATCAGCCCCGATGCCCCGTCGAGGGCGGCGCGAGGTCCGGCCTCGAGTACTCCCGCCCACTGCTCACCTTGAACTGTCAGCTCGCCGGTGTGGATCGCGACCGCCTGGCTACGCACAGGCCGCCAGCGGCCGGCGACGATGTTGGCGCGGATCTGGCCTCGCGTCACCCGGAGATCAAGTAGCTGGGGACGGCTGATGACGCCGCCCTGCTCGTAGGCCAGTGCGATGGCCTTCGAGATCCGGTGTCGGCGGAGGTCGGCGCTCGCCGCGCGTGCCCCGTCAGCGCTGATGTCCATGTCACGAGCCTGCGGCGGCGCGCCGCGGCGTACCAGACCCTCCTGGCAATCTGTGGACAGCCGCACCGCTGCGTCCGACGATGCGGCTGCCCGGGCGACCACCTCGTCGGACGTCCCGGGCAACGTCCGACGAAGGGGTCGCCGCTTCGTCGGACGTCCGCGACCCTCGGGACCGCACCCACGGCACCGCACCCTCGCCGCCCCCTCCACCGCACCCCACCCACCCACTGCGAGGACCCCAGGAGTGCACACCTGCTTAGTGGATTAAATCACTGTACATAATATGTTAAAGACATCGACGGGTCCAGGCGCGTCGCGAGGGTGTTTGGATGGTTGGCATGCACGAGAGCGTGGAGATCGCGCGGGCCGAGTCCGAGCGCGGCGAGGTGGTGCTGCGGCGTCGAACGTCCGGGCTGGGTGCCGACGTGTTCGAGCTGCGCGTCAACGGCGTCTTCGTGATGGACACCATCGAGACCGGCACGGAGATCGAGCTGGCCGGCGTGGCGCTCGACCTCGTCCCCGACCCGCGCGACGTCGTCGTGGGCGGGCTCGGCCTGGGCTTCACCACCCAGCGGGTGCTCGCTGACCCGCGAGTCCGGCGGGTGACGGTGGTGGAGATCGAGGACGCCCTCGTGCGGTGGATGCGCGAGGGCACCGTCCCCCACGGACCCGGTCTCCTCGCCGACCAGCGCGTCAGGATCGTCAATGCGGACATCCTGATGGCGATCGCGGAGGCCCGTTCGACGTACGACCTGATCCTGCTCGACGTCGACAACGGTCCGGGATACCTCGTCCACCAAGACAACGTCCGCGTCTACGAGCAGTCGTTCCTCGCCCGCTGTGGCGACCTGCTCAACCCGCACGGCGCGCTCGCGATCTGGTCCGCCGACGCGGCTCCGGAACTCCTCGTGGCGATGAGCGCCGTCTTCGGCGAGGCGGTCGAGCAGAAGCACGACGTGCTCCTCCAGGACCGTCCGGAGACCTACTACCTCTACCTTGCCCGAGTAGCGTCGACGTCATGAGCGACACCCGCACAGAGCACGACTCACTCGGCGACATCGAGGTCCCTGCCGACGCGCTGTGGCGGGCGCAGACGCAGCGGGCGATCGAGAACTTCCCGGTCAGCGGCACGACGCTGGAGCCGCGCCTGATCCGGGCGCTCGCGC
>NZ_JANPEO010000148.1:0-5679 GCF_031422975.1 Nocardioides sp.
CGATCGGTCGCACGATCTCGCGGTACGGCGAGTGGAGCACCTTGAGCGGCGTGTCCAGGTTGCGCTCGTCCCACTCCTCCAGCAACCGGTTGGTGGCGGTCGCGTCGATGGAGACGTAGACGCCCTCGAGCAGGTTGGGGCGAGTCGCCTTGGCGAAGGCGAGTGCCCGCAGCGTGGGCTTGTGCAACTTGGAGACCAGGACGATGGCGTGCACGCGGGTCGGCAGCAGCTTGTCGGTCTCGTCCGCGGCGAGCTCGGCCTCGACCAGGGCGTAGTGGCTGCTGATGCCCTTCATGATCAGGAAGAACACGACCATCGCGATGATCGTGATCCAGGCGCCGGCGAGGAACTTGGTGACCAGCACGATCACCAGCACCACCGCCGTCATGCCCAGGCCGAACGTGTTGATCGCCCGCGAGCGCATCATCCGGCGGCGCGTCGCCGGGTCGGTGGTGTCCTTCAGGTGGCGTGTCCAGTGCCGGATCATCCCGAGCTGGCTGAGGTTGAAGGAGACGAAGACACCCACGATGTAGAGCTGGATGAGCTTGGTCGTCTCGGCATCGAAGATGACGATCAGGATGATCGACATCGCGGCGAGGAAGACGATGCCGTTGCTGTAGGCGAGGCGGTCGCCGCGTGAGCCGAGGGAGCGCGGCGCCAGCCCGTCCTGGGCCAGGATCGAGCCGAGCACCGGGAAGCCGTTGAACGCCGTGTTGGCCGCCAGGACCAAGATGATGCCGGTCACCGTGACGACGAAGTAGAAGCCCGGCGAGAAGGCGTGGAAGACGCCGTTCGCGATCTGGGAGATCACCGGGTGCTGCTCGTAGCCGACGGGCAGGGCTCCCCCGCCGGCGCTCCGCAGCCGGGCGAGCTCGTGCGGGTCGACGTACCGGATGCTCATCTGGTGGGCGAGCACGATCACGCTCATCATCATCGAGACGGCGATCAGCCCGAGGAGCAGCAAGGTGGTCGCGGCGTTCTTGCTCTTGGGTCGTTTGAAGGCGGGCACCCCGTTGGAGATGGCCTCGACCCCGGTGAGGGCGGCACAGCCCGACGAGAAGGCGCGCGCCAGCAAGAACACCATCGCCACCTGCGTCAGGGGGCCGTCCCAGCCCTCCGCGGGCTCGATGAGCAGCTCGGAGCTCTCGGCCATCGGCAGGTTGCCCGTCAGCAGCTGCACCAGGCCATAGGCGCACATGCCGAGGATGGCGACCATGAAGAGGTAGGTCGGGACGGCGAAGAAGGCGCCCGATTCGCGAACGCCGCGCAGGTTGAGCGCCGCCAGGACCACGACCGCGCCGCTGGCCGCCATGGCCTCGTGACCGATCAGCGAGGGAATCGCGCCCGCGGCGTACTGCGAGGCCGACGAGATGGAGACCGCGACAGTCAGTACGTAGTCGACGAGCAGGGCACTGGCCACGGTGATGCCGGCGTTGCGGCCCAGGTTGACCGTGGCCACCTCGTAGTCACCGCCACCGGACGGATAGGCGTGCACGGTCTGCCGGTAGGACGCGACCACGGTGAGCATCACCAGGGCCACGACCAGGCCGATCTTCCAGCTCCAGGTGTACGCAGACGCACCGGCCACGCTGAGCATGATGAAGATCTCGTCGGGGGCGTAGGCCACCGAGGAGAGCGCGTCACTGGCGAAGACCGGCAGCGCAATCCGCTTCGGCAACAAGGTCTCGCCCAACTGGCTGCTGCGGAGCTTTCGCCCGAGCAGGATGCGCTTGGATACGTCGCCGACACTCACGAGGGGACAGCGTAGTCACCTGGGATACGGTTCCCTCGTGCATGTCGTCATCATGGGGTGTGGCCGGGTCGGTTCGACCCTCGCCCGAAGCCTCGAGGATCGCAACCACACGGTGTCCGTCATCGACAGCGACCCCGACGCGTTCCGCCGGCTGGGTCCTTCCTTCAACGGTGACAAGATCACCGGATACGGCTTCGACCAGGAGGTTCTTCAGAAGGCCGGCATCCGCCGCGCCGACGCCTTCGCTGCCGTGTCGAGTGGGGACAACTCCAACATCATCGCCGCGCGGGTGGCGCGCGAGACCTTCGGGATCCAGCAGGTCGTCGCGCGTATCTACGACCCCGGCCGCGCCGAGGTCTACCAGCGACTCGGCATCACCACGGTCGCCACGGTGAAGTGGACGGCCGACCAGGTGTTGCGGCGCATTCTGCCCGCGGGCGCCGAGCCTGACTTCCGCGACCCGTCGGGGACGATCAGGGTCGATCACATCCAGGTGCCCGAACGCTGGGTCGGCGAACGGACCATCCACTTCCAGGAGCAGTCGCGCAGCCGCATCGCGTGGATCGACCGCCTCGGCGAGGGCATGATCCCGACCCGCGAGACCGTCATCCAAGAAGGCGACATGCTGCACCTCGTCATGCGTGAAGAGACAGCAGCGCACGCCTACTCCGTGCTCGACCGCGGACCCGAGGAGCACTAGAGATGCGCGTTGCCATTGCCGGAGCGGGCGCCGTCGGGCGCTCGATCGCCCGCGAGCTGATCGACAACGGTCACCAGGTGCTCCTGATCGACAAGTCCCCCACCGCGATCCGGCCCGAGCGGGTGCCCAACGCCGAGTGGCTGCTCGCCGACTCGTGTGAGTTGTCCTCCCTCGAGGAGGCCCAGCTCGACAAGTGCGACGTGGTGATCGCCGCGACCGGGGACGACAAGGCCAACCTCGTGACCTCGCTGCTGGCCAAGACCGAGTTCGGGGTGCCCCGTACGGTCGGCCGGGTCAACCACCCCAACAACGAGTGGCTCTTCACCGAGGCCTGGGGCGTCGACGTCAACGTGTCGACCCCGCGCATCATGTCCGCGCTCGTCGAGGAGGCCGTCAGTGTCGGCGACCTCGTGCGACTGTTCACGTTCCGCCAGGGCAACGCCAACCTCGTCGAGATGACCTTGCCCACCGACTCTCCCTACGTCGGTACGCCGAGCGGTCTGGTGCCGTTCCCCGACAACTGCGCGCTCGTGACGATCCTGCGCGACGGGCAGGTCTACACCTCGAGCGGCGAACAGCCGCTGGAGGCCGGCGATGAGCTGCTGTTCGTCGCCGCGTCCGACGTCGAGGAAGAGCTCGAGCGACTGCTCTCCCCGCGCACCCACGGCGGCTGACCCCACGCCGCAGCGTCAGGCAGCGGGCTCGGCAGCAGGCTCGCTCATCGGCGTGTGGTTGCGCGCCAGCACCCAAACCATCGCGCCGAGAGCGGCGAGCTGGAGTGGCCAGCCGAGCACGATCTTGAGCACCCCGAGGACCGCCACTGCAGTGTCGGGGTCCATCGACCCGGAGTTGCCGGCGAGCCAGATGGGCGCCTGCACGAGAACTCTCACAAGGCACGGCAGCACCAGCAGCCAGGTCAGGCGGGTGCACAGCTTCACCACCTGCCGGTCCCGGTGCCACGCGGTCGGATCACCGGTGACGCTGCCGACCATGAAGCCGACGATCGGCCAGCCGACGAGGCAGGTCAGGGCCAGCACCACGGTGTAGGCGGAGTTGTAGAGGATCCCGGGCAGGAAGTAGGCCAGCGCCTGCTCCTGCTCGCTGCCGCCGGCGGCCGCGGACCGCGCCACGAACAGCCAGCCGATGCCGATGCCGACGAGCGCGTTGACCACGAACTGCACGCTCGAGCGTTGGACGAGGCGGAGCACGAGCAGCACCACGGCGGCCGACACGCTCACCGCGAGCGCGACGTTGAGCTCGCGGGTCGTCAGCCACAAGACGGTGAAAGCGATCGTGGGTACGGCGGCCTCGACCATGCCGCGGCGGCCACCGAGGGCCTCGGAGAGCTGTCGGCGGACCACGGCTTCCACGGTCTCGACGGAGGTAGGCGTCCCGGACTTCACGGCGTCGGTCACGCCATCAGCTCGTAGCGCGGGTTGAACAGCACTCGATGCCCGGTCGCGGTCCCGATCCGACCCTCGACGCGCATCGCCCGCCCGGGGCCGATGCCGGCGATGCGACGGCGACCGAGCCAGACGATGGTGATCACGCCGGTACCGTCCTCGAGCTCAGCCTCGAGGGCCGGCACGCCGCCGCGCGGACGCAGCGTCACGGTCTTGATCGTGCCGCGAAGACTCACGAACTCGCGGTCCGGCGCGTCGGCGATCGACACCTCATCGGCACCCGAGTGGGTCGCCCGGAGGTCACGCGCGTGCGCCTCGCCGCTGTCGGCCCAGCGGGAGAGATTGCGTCTCAGTCGGCTCTTGTTGTCGCCCACGACGCGCTCAGGTCACCCGTCGGGCCTGGTCGGGCAGGGTCGCCGGAAGCGGCTCGCCGACCGGCATCGCGCCCGCCCCGCGGCGTACGACGACCTGCGCCAGCGCGTCCTCCCAGTCCCCGGCATCTTCCGGAGCCAGGGCCGGGCGACCGAGGAAGGAAGCGCGCAGCATCCACCGCTCGCCGTTGATGCCGATGATCCGGGAGGGCTGGAGGCCGACCGTGCCGTCCGGCTTCTGGACCGGCATCTGGCAGACGAGCTCGGTGCCGAAGCGGCCCTCGCGCTCCTCGGCCTGGCCGCCACGGCCGGTGATGTCGGCCTGGATCTGCGGACGCACGGTGCTCCAGAGGTCGCCGTGGCGCGGGGCGGCGAAGACCTGCATCTCCAGCGCGCCGTCCTGACCGGTGAGCATGACCGCCTGGACCGTGCCGCTCGCCTCGTCCACCTGCAGGCGCAGCTCGCGGCCCTCGCTGGGCGCAACCAGCAGCGACCCGAGGTCCACGCGGTGCACGCCGTCGTCGACGACCTGTGACTCGTCGAAGGGACCATCCGTGCGCGGCTGCGTCGGTGCGGCCGCCGTGTCGGCGGCGTCGCCGCTCGACTGGGCGGTCGCCTCGGGGGTGGGCTCCGACTTGCGGCCGAACTTCACGTCAGTCACTCCATTCGTGGCGCTGCGGGGTAGCACAGTGTTCCTGTGGAAGATGCGGGTGGCGACACACCGCTCACGCGGGTGCGAAGCCGCCAGTAGAACCGTAGCCCCCCGCGCCACGCACGGACTCGGGGAGTGCGTCCACCTCGATGAAGCGGGCGCGCTCGAAGCGCTGGATGACGAGCTGGGCGATCCGGTCGCCGCGCTTGAGGCTCACCGCCGCCGCCCGGTCGTGGTTGACCAGCAGCACCTTGATCTCGCCCCGGTAGCCGGCGTCGACGGTGCCGGGCGTGTTCACGATGGACAGTCCGTGCTTCGCCGCCAACCCCGAGCGTGGGTGGATGAGGGCGACGAAACCGGTCGGCAGGGCCACCGAGATGCCGGTGGGCACGAGTGCGCGCTCCCCCGGAGCCAGCGTCACGTCGATCGTGGACCGGAGGTCGGCGCCGGCGTCACCGGGGTGGGCGTAGGCCGGCAGCGGGAGGTCACGGTCGTGGCGGACGATCGCGACGTCGAGGTCGCCGGTCGGCTGGTCGAGAGGTTGGTCGGACACGGGCGGGAATCTACCCGCCAGCGGCCGTCATGCAGCGCCCCCATAGGCTCTGCGCCGTGGAGTTCGCGGAACGGCTGAGCGTGCCGCTGCGCTGGTGGGTGCAGGGGACGATGCTCATCGCCACCTTGTGGCTGGCCCTGGTCGTCGCCGTGCCGCTCCCGGTCGCCTGGGCCGTGACCGGGGTGGCTCTCGCCCTGATGGTCGCCCTGTTCGTGTCGTACGGCGCAGCGCGCATCAGCGTCGACGG
>NZ_JANPEO010000149.1:0-3117 GCF_031422975.1 Nocardioides sp.
TGATGCGGCTCTCGGACGTACCGCGCTTGGGCGCGTCGTACAGCAGGCGTACGCCGCGCTCGCGCAGGATGACCGAGACGGCGTCCAGGTCGGTGACGCGATAGGCCAGCTGCTGCAGGCCCGGGCCGGAGCGGTCGATGAACTTGGCGATCGTCGAGTCCGCGTTGAGCGGGGCCAACAGCTGGATGTGCGAACCTGACTCGCCGACGGCGAGCATCGCCTCGCGCACTCCCTGCTCCTCGTTGGTCTCCTCGTGCGCGACGTGCAGGCCGAACGTGTCGCGGTAGTAGGCGATCGCCTCGTCCAGGTCGGGGACGGCGATCCCCACGTGGTCGATGGCCGTGAACAGGTGCTGGACGGAGTCGAGTCCGGGCTGCGTCGTCATGAGCGCATCGTCGCAGGCTCCGGTGGCGGGCGACGCGCCCGGAGCTTGAGGGCTGAGACGGTCGCGACTCAGGGAGCGGTGAGTCCGGGGTCGGAGTGGCCGATCAGGGCGGCGCCGTCGATGTCCCCGATGAATCCCAGGGGGCTCCCGCACGGGCCGGCGTAGTCGCCGAGCAGGAAGTCCTGGCCGTCCGGGAGGCCGTAGCCGATGGCGAGCGTGGCCGGGACCGATGCTCCGACCTCGGTCCCGTCGACGAAGAGGCGGACATGGCGGCCGTTGAAGACACCGACCGCCGTGTGCCACGCGCCGTCCCAGATGGCGGTGCCCGCGTTGCTCGACAACGTGAAGTTGGTGCCGTCGGAGACGTAGAACTGCAGGCCGCCGTTGCTGCCCGTGTAAAGACCGTAGGACGCCGTCTCACAGGACAGCGCGCCCTTCGAGGCGACGTACTTGAAGGCACCGGGGCCGTCGCTGCGGACCCGAGCCGCCAAGGTGAGCCCATCGGGCTCGAGAGACGGGGCGTTGGCAACGCGCACGTATTGCGATCCGTCGAACCTCAGGGCAGAGCGCCGCAACCACCCGACCCGAGGCAGGGCGACCCACGCCGGGTCCTGCGGATCGGTCTGCGCGGTCGACCCGAGCTGACCGGTGTTGCCGCTGCCGGACCAGTCGTAGGCCCGTTGTCCGGTTCCCTCGTTGAGCGGCCACAGGCCCGCGACGTCGAAGCTGCCCAGCCGGCGTGCGGTGCCAGCGTCCGCCGGAACCGCAGAGACCATGAGCGCCAGGGCGGCAGTCGTGATCAGGGTGGTGAGGGCCTGGGTGGTTCGACGCATGGCGCGCTCCTTCGGTCGGTAGGCATCTCCTCTGGGGCCGAGTCCCACTGCGGTGCTGGACACCTCAGCACGTCGGGGTTCACTGCTAACCGAGCGAGACGCAGGGGTCCCCTCAATTGGGGAGGGCTGGGGGGGTGGGTGTGACAAGCACCTCACGCGGACGGCGTCCCCGCGCTGATCGATCGCTGGGTACGCTCCGAGAAGACATTCTTTCAACGTTTTGGAGGCACCGCATGTCCGGATCCGTCATTGTTGCTGGGGCGCGTACCCCTATCGGCCGGCTGCTGGGTGGACTCAAGGACCAGTCCGCGGCCGACCTCGGGGGCGTCGCCATCGCCGGCGCGCTCGAGAAGGCCGGCGTCACCGGCGACCAGGTCGACTACGTGATCATGGGGCAGGTCATCCAGGCCGGAGCCGGCCAGATCACAGCCCGCCAGGCCGCGGTCAAGGGCGGCGTGCCCATGACCGTGCCCTCCATCACCATCAACAAGGTGTGCCTGTCCGGCATCAACGCGATCGCGCTGGCCGACCAGCTGATTCGCGCGGGCGAGCACGAGATCGTCGTCGCCGGCGGCATGGAGTCGATGACCCAGGCCCCGCACCTGCTGCCGAAGAGCCGCGAGGGCTTCAAGTACGGCGACACCAAGCTGGTCGACTCGATGGCCTACGACGCGCTCTTCGACCAGTTCACCGACCAGGCGATGATCAACCTCACCGACGGCCACAACGTCGCCGGCGCGAAGCTGACCCGCGAGGAGCAGGACGCCTTCTCCGCACAGTCGCACCAGCGTGCCGCGCTCGCGTGGAAGAACGGCGTCTTCGACGACGAGGTCGTGCCGGTCACGATCAGGTCCCGCAAGGGCGACATCGTCGTCAGCCAGGACGAGGGCGTCCGCGGCGACACCACCACCGAGTCGCTCGCCGGTCTGCGCCCCGTCTCCAAGGACGGCACCATCACCGCCGGCTCGGCGTCGCAGATCTCCGACGGTGCGTGCGCCGTGGTCGTGATGAGCAAGGCCAAGGCCGAGGAGCTCGGGCTCACCTGGCTCGCCGAGATCGGTGCCTCGGGCCAGGTGGCCGGTCCCGACTCGACCCTCCAGCTGCAGCCGGCCAACGCCATCGCGAAGGCTGCCGAGAAGGAGGGCATCGCGATCTCCGACATCGACCTCTTCGAGCTCAACGAGGCCTTCGCGGCCGTCGGCATCGAGTCGGGACGCCAGCTCGGTGTCTCCGACGACAAGATCAACGTCAACGGCGGCGCCATCGCCCTGGGCCACCCGGTCGGCATGTCCGGTGCCCGGATCGTGCTGCACCTGGCCCACGAGCTCAAGCGCCGCGGCGGCGGCATCGGCGCGGCCGCCCTGTGCGGTGGCGGTGGTCAGGGCGACGCCCTGATCATCCGGGTGCCGACCGAGTCGAACGAGGGACGAGCGAGCGATTGAGGGACCCCGACAAGGGAAGTCCCGCAGTGATCCCCGGCTCCACGGGAGGGGGCCGGCGCCGCTCAGCGGTGTCGGTCCCCGATCTCGTCACCCGGGCGCGCACCGGCGACGCCCGTGCAGTGGCCCGGCTGATCTCGCTCGTCGAGGACGCGTCACCGCTGTTGCGAGACGTGATGTCCGAGATCTGCCACCGCGTCGGCCCTGCCGATGCCCGGGCCCAGGTCGTCGGCATCACCGGCTCGCCCGGCGTGGGCAAGTCGACCTCCACCAACGGGCTCGTCACCGAGTTGCGCAAGGCGGGCAAGCGAGTCGGGGTGCTGGCCGTCGATCCGTCGTCGCCGTTCTCCGGTGGCGCCCTGCTCGGCGACCGGGTGCGGATGCAGGACCACGCGCTCGACCCCGACGTCTTCATCCGCTCGATGGCCTCCCGCGGTCACCTGGGCGGGTTGGCGTGGAC
>NZ_JANPEO010000150.1:0-3311 GCF_031422975.1 Nocardioides sp.
GCCGCACCACGGCACCGACCTCGCCGCGCTCGCCGGCTCGCGCGGATCGAAGGCCTGTCCCGCCGCCAGCTCACAGCGCGCCACCGACTCCGATCAGCTGCGCCCGTGGTACGCTGCCGACGAGAGCCCAGCGGGACCGATGTGGGTCGCTTTGTGGACCGAGGACGATGCGACCGTCGTACCTGCGGACTCCGGGTCACTCGAGGGTGCGCTCGCGATCCGGTTGCAGGCGGTCTGTCCCGGCCTGGATGTCGCACATGCCGACGTACCCAGGACACCGGCGGTCATCGCGATCGTCACGGATGTCCTGGGTCGGGGCGCACCCACGGAGCCGAGCGGGTCCGTCTGCTCGTGACCTCGTCAGTCGGTGATGTCCTTGGTCATGAAGTTGGCCCAGCCTGCTCCTAGGAACACCGCGACGTACACCCCCTGAAGCAGCACCCCTCGCACCACGTCGCGCCAGAGGATGGGGTCGCGAAAGAGGTCCACGAAGGCCAACCAGTACCTCGTGGGCAAGTAGGGCTGGAGCGGGTCGGCGGCGTCAAGAGTCAGCAGTAGCGTGGACGCGACCAGCAGGGCCAGTGTGCCGAGGGCGGCGCCGAGGGGCGAGTCGCTCATGGTGGACAGGAACATCGACACCGCAGCCACTCCGAGCATGCACCACACGGCGTAGGCAAGGGCGAGGAAGGTGCGCCCGACGACCTCCGAGGTCGACAGCGAGGTTCCCGAGACGCTCGTGACGCCTGAGGCGACGTTCTCGTCGCCCAACAGCAAGATCCCGAGTACGTACGCCGTCGCCGCGACCACGATCACGGTCAGCACCACGAAGGTCATCACCGCCACCAGCTTGGCCACGAGCAGACGCGTGCGGCCGACGGGCCGAATCAGCATGTAGCGCAAGGTGCCCTGCTGCGCCTCCCCCGCGATCGCCTCGCCCGCGGTGATCGCCACCGCGATCGGCAGGAACAGCGGCAACACGATGCCCAGCGCGGCCAGCGGATACAGCGTGCCATCGGTGAGCACCGCCGAAAGAAAGGCCGGACCGGTCCCGGGCCTCGGGCCAAGGTCGGTGAGTGCGAGCAGGACCGCGACCAGTGCGGGCAGGGCATCGATGAGGATGAGCGTGGCCCAGGTCCGGCGGTTGCGGACCAGCTTGACCAGCTCGACCCGGATCATCGGTCGGCTCCCGACGTCTCGGCCTCGAACCGGTCCCCGCTGGCGGTGGCCGCAGCCATCACCACCTCCTCGAGCGTGCGGCGTTCGACCCCGAGCCGCGTGACTCGGATGCCGGCAAGCACCAGGCGCGCGTTCAGCGCCGCAGGGTCGGCCTCGCGCACCAGCAGACGCTGACCGTGACACTCCTCGACCACCCCGTCGAGCAGTTCACGCATCCTGACCACGTCCGGGGTGTGCACCTCCACCCGTCCGGTCGGCGCCCGAAGCTCGGCCAGCTCCGCCTGGAGCACCAGCCGGCCCCGGTCGAGCACCCCGACCCGTGTGCACATCTGCTCGATCTCGGTCAGCAGGTGGCTGGACAAGAAGACCGTGGTACCGGCCCTGTTGAGTTCGATCAGCAGCTCACGTACCTCCTGGATGCCCTGTGGGTCCAGGCCGTTGGTGGGTTCGTCCAGCACCAGCAGCCGGGGCCGGCGCAGGAGGCACCCGGCCAGGCCGAGCCGCTGACGCATCCCGAGCGAGTAGGCGCGGACCGGTCGATCGTCGACGGCGGCCAGGCCGACCCGCTCGAGGGCCTCCTGGATGCGGTGGCGCCGGTCGGACCGGTCACCACCCGGCCCCATGGCGTCGAAGAGACTCAGGTTGTCCCGACCCGAGAGGTGGGGGTACGCGGCCGGGCCCTCGACCATCGCGCCGACGTTCGGCAGCACCCGGCGGGCCGCGGACGGCATCGCATCACCCAGCACCTCGATGCTCCCAGACGTCGCGAGGACGAGTCCGAGCAGCATCCGCACGGTCGTGGACTTGCCCGAGCCGTTGGCGCCCAGGAACCCATAGATGTCGCCCTCCCGCACGTCGAGGTCCACCCCGTCCACCGCGGTGATCCGGCCGAAGCGTTTGGTCAGCCCCTCAGTGCGGATCACCGCCGCCCTGGAGCCGGTCACCGGTCATCGTCCACGTAGACGAACCCGGTGAGCACGTCGCCGGCGGCGCGAACGAGCGCGTCGCGGGTCAGCGTCCCCGCGAGCAACCAACCGCCCTCACGCTGATCCCCGGTGAGCACCACGCCGAGCAGACCGACGGTGAGCACGATGCGACCCGCCGACTGCTGGACACCGGGGGTGGTCGCGAGCTGGCGACGCAGCGCGTCGGCCTCCCGGTCGCGCAGCGGGATGGCGATCACCTGCGTCATGCCTCGGCCGTAGACCCCGACGGCCCGGTCCGACGATGCACTCTTCGCCAACCCGGCAACCTCTGGCGGCGGCCGGACCGGCGCGTACTGGTTGGCGGCGTCGGCGATGTCGAGCACGTCGTCGAACTCCACGTCCACGCCGGCCGGAGGCTGGAAACCCACGTCGTTTTCGCCCGGCCGGTCCGCCGAGAAGTCCGTGAACTGACTGGTGAACTCCGCCTGACCGGAGCCCTCGGCGTGCAGCTCGACCATCAGGGGGACTCCGGAGCCCGGATCGACCCAGATGTTGGCGTGGTCGATGCTGGACAGGTCCGAGGGCGGCACGACCCGGATCCCCGAAGCGTTCGTCCCCGCCACTCGTCGGGCCGCGATTCGCTCAACGTCATCAGGTCCGACACCGCGCAGCACCCGCTCGGCCAGGACCGGCGGCACGAGATCCGCGGTGCGTGGCAGGCGGATCTCCGGGTCCCGGCTCAGACTCGCAACCAGACGCTCGTAGTCCCAGCGCCATGTCGTCTCGCCCTCGTGCACGAGATCGGTCTCGCCGGACAGCAGGATCTGGTCGACCCGCCAGTGGTTGACGTCTTGCCACCAGGCGCGCATCCGGGTGCGCTCTCCGAACAGGGCACCCACGTCGCTGAACCGGTCCGCATCGGGCAGTTGGAGGTTGCCCTCGGTCTCGACGAAACCCGACCACGAGTGGTCCTCTGCCTCGCGAGCCTGGTTCAGTAGCCGTGCTGCACTCACCTCGCTCTGGGCCGTCGGCAGCAGGTGCGCCACGACCGGCGCGGCCACCAGCAACAGCGTGCCGGCGACCACGACGCACCAGCGCCTGAGACGGGTCACCCTCACGACATTACGTCTTCTCACCAGAGGCTCGCCCCATCAGCCGCTAACGGTTGGCTTACGTCCTTGGCGCTGCATCGTCCGCGTTGTCGTCGTC
>NZ_JANPEO010000151.1:0-4643 GCF_031422975.1 Nocardioides sp.
CGCAGCCGGCGACCACCAGCTGGGACCACGAACTGGCCGTCGACATTAGTTCGCGCTCTTGAGCTGCGCAGCGACGACGGCAAGGCGTCCGAGCCGCATGCGCCGCCTGTCGGCGCCGCACGACGGTCGCACAGGCGGCAGGGTGATCTGGATGACGTCCGGACAGGCGCTCGGGCCGATGAGCGACAACCTGGCCTACGCGGTGTCCAAAGCCGCACTGGCAGGAGCCACCTGGTCCGTCGCCGACGAGCTCATCGGCAAAGGGATCGTCCTGAACACCATCAATCCCGGTCCCGTAAACACGGGGTATCTCGACAGCGCCCCTGACGCCGTCCTCCAAAGGTTCCCGCATCACAGGCTCGGGGAACCCGAGGACCCTGCTCTCTTGATCGCCTGGCTCGCCAGCGACGAGGGCGAGTGGATGGTCGGGCAAATGCTCAACTCCGAAGGCGGGTTCCGTCGATAGCCACTCCCGAAGCGCCCGCATCTGCCGCGAGTCGCGCGTTCGCACACCTGTCCCACTCCGCGTGCAGGCGCGGTCACTTGTTGGATTACAGTCACCGGTTCCCCCGATCGGAGAAGTCCATGCACGTGTTCATTCGCCCAGGACAGCGTTTCCTCTCCTGTCTGGTCTGTCAGGGGCTGACGTTCGAGAGACGCTCTATCAAGATGGTCACGACAGGTATGGCGGCATTGGATCTGGAGTGGATGAATCAGTCGGCCGATGCAGCGATCTGCCTACGCTGTGGGTTTGTGCATTCCTTCTCGGGCTCGGGTCATCAGTGGATTGAGCCGAGTGTCGTCAAGGACGGCGATCTTCCTGTGGACCCGCTCGCCTAGAACCTGACGCGCGGAAAGGACTGGTTGCGGTCGCAGACGCGCGTCACACCGGCCAGTCGGGCGCACCCGATCGACCAGCCGATGAGCGTTTGCCTCGCGCAGCTGGGAGCGCGGGGCCATACTCGGCGAATGATCTGGGCGAAAGCTGCGCTGGCGGGTGGATTGCTTGTGCTCCTCGCAGCCTTTGCCACCGGCACGGAGAACCAACTGTCCGCGTCGGTCATGGGCCAGGCCCAAGACTGCGGTCCCTCGATCTCCGCCTCGTGGCTGGTGTCCGGCACCCCCGATCAAGCGCAACCCGGCTCGGCGGCCACCGACGATGAACGACGCACAGCAGCATCCTGCGGGCCTGCGATACATGAGTCCCGAGTGCTGATCGTGACGATCATGGGCATGGGCTGCCTCCTTGCTCTCATCGGGTGGACTGCCATCGGTACGCGACGAGAAACCGTGCCGCACACGGTGACGCCTGCCCGCGCCTAGAGCGCAGTGAGCGCCGGCGGAAACGTCCGGATCTGCTTGTTGTGCGCGTGATCCGCGCCGGTCTAGAAGGTTCGTCACACCGCCGTCTACCGGCGTGCCTGGAAAGTGTCCGGAATCCGCGCGTGGACCTTGGCCGGCTGACGCGGTATGTCCGCTGTGCTTGTGAGGGTCGCTGGCTTCGGCGCCACCGTGCGTGGCATGTCGCCCCGGCGACCGGGACAACAGGCGCACCTGGCGCCGGTCGTGCTTCAGCCGCGCTCCTCGGCGATGCTGTTGCCACCGTCGACCACGAGGCACTGGCCAGTGACGAACGACGCCCCAGGTGTGCACAGGAAGGCGATGGCGGCCGCGACCTCATCGGGCACGGCACTTCGCCCGGCAGGGGTGTGACCGCCCTGGACCTCCTCGTCGGCCGTCTGGCTCCCGGTCGCGATCCAGCCAGGCGCCACGGCGTTGGCCGTGACGCCGTCCGCCGCATAGTCCAGGCCCACGGACCGCGCGAGACCAACCATGCCCGCCTTCGCCGCGGCATACGCCGCCTCGTCCCGCATCGCCATGACAGGGCCGGTCACTGAGGCGACCATCACCACACGGCCCCAGCCTTGCGCTCGCATGCCCGGCAGGACAGCACGGGTGGCCAGGAACGCGGTGTCCAGGTTACGAGTCAACGAACGTCGCCACTGCCCGTAGGACAGCTCGCCGACCGGGCCTGACTCGGTGCCATCGGCGGACGCTTTGGGGACCCCCGGCGCACTCACGCTGGTCATGCCTGCGTTGTTCACCAAGATCGCAGGCGGACCCAGCACGTCGACCACGCGCGCTAGTGCGTCGCGCACCTGCTCCTCGTCAGTGAGGTCTGCCACCACGCCCATCGCCCGGACACCCTGCTGCTCCAGCTCCGCGGCACGGTCGAAGGCGCGGCCGGAGGTCGCGGCCACCGCAACGTCCGCTCCGAGAGCGCCGAGCAACCGCGCGGTGGCGAACCCGATCCCGTCCGGCCCGCCAGCACCCGTGACCCACGCGACTCGGCCGGAGAGGTTGAAGAGAGCAGGCCACATGCGCGAACCCTCACCCCTCGGTGGCGCCAGGTCAAGCACCGCATTCCCGGACAGGCAGTCCGTCGGTGCTGCCCCGCCCCCCTATCGAATTGGGTCTCGTCTTTGAGGTCCCCGGATGATCAACGGCCCTGACCCGGTCCAGGGCCGGGGATGCCTGAGAAGGCCGCACTACTGCGTAGCGTCGCGGGGCAGCACCGTCCTGCAAGACTGTCTGGCATGGAGGTCTACCGAACCCCGGATGCCGCTTTCGACCACTGCCCGGGCTTCCGCTGGGAGCCGGGCTACGCCCAGGTGGTTGACCCGGACGGTGGCACTCTGCGAGTGGCCTACATCGACGCGGGGCCGGTCGACGGGCCGGTAGCGCTGCTCCTGCACGGCGAGCCCACATGGTCGTTCCTCTACCGGCATGTGATCAGCGTGCTCACCGAACGCGGGATCAGGTGCGTGGTGCCCGACACGGTCGGCTTCGGACGTTCCGACAAGCCGGTCCGGCAAGCCGACTACTCCTTCGCCCGGATGGTCGAGTGGACCCGCGAGCTGGTCTTCGACCACCTCGACCTGCGCGAGGTCACCCTGGTCGGCCAGGACTGGGGAGGGCTGATCGGTCTCCGACTGCTCGCCGAACAGCCGGACCGCTTCACTCGAGTTGTCGCGGCCAACACGGGTCTGCCCACCGGTGACTTCGACATGCCGGAGATCTGGTGGCAGTTCCGCCGCGCGGTTGAAGCCGCCGAGGTCCTCGACATCGGTCGTTTGGTCGCCGCTGGCTGCGTGCACCCGATGGCCGACGACGTCCGCGCCGCCTACGACGCGCCGTTCCCCGAGGAGCGCGCCAAAGCCGGCGTCCGAGCCATGCCCAACCTTGTCCCCACCAGACCCGACGACCCCGCCAGCGAAGCCAACCGCGCCGCTTGGCAGGTGCTCTCGGCCAGCGAGTTGCCGTTCCTGCTGGCGTTCAGCGACAGCGACCCCATCACCGGTGCGATGGCACCGATCCTGCGCAAGCTCATCCCCGGCACCCGAGGCCTCGATCACCCGATTCTCCAGAACGCCGGCCACTTCCTCCAAGAGGACGCCGGCGCCGAGCTTGGCCGTGTCGTTGCGGACTTCATGCTGAGCTGACCGCCTCGTGCGCATGCCACCCATGGGCACCTCAGCACGCAAGGCTTCGGGCAACCGCGTCGTATCGTCGCGTGCAGGCGCCTGCCGGCTTACCTGATCTGCCGAGAGATGAGCGCGCACCCGCCACCACTGGCCGCGTGATCGAGTCAGCCGACGAGCTTGTCCCCTCAGACGGGCTACAGACCCGTTGGTGCGCGATGCCACGGCAATTGTGCGCCACTCCCGGGCTCGACGTGGCTGCGCGCCCTTGGGCAGGAACGGCATCGCTACTCAGCCAAGGAGCGGTCCGGCCCATCGCCAGTCGCCGTCAGGCCCGCGGTACTCCACGCGCTGGACCTCCTCTGCGAGCTCGTCCTCGGTAGCGGCCCAAGCGAGCGCGGCGGCGTGCTCTGGGAAATCGCGCTCGTCCAGAGCTTCCCCCATGCCGTCGAGGAACCGGTATGTCACCACGGTGACCACGTTAGTGGTCCACCTCGTCACCGCAACAGCGCGCCCGAGGGGCTCTCGAAAGGGCTGACAAGGATCTCAGCTCCGTGAACAGGCAGGCCGTGACGGGCCGAAGTGGAACGGCGACGCCACGACTCACGAGAGGTACCAGACGCGCCCGGCGACATCGGTGGGAGTCACCCGGCAGGGACGCAGGACGTCAGATGTCTGCGGCCGGGCCTCTGCGTTGACCTGCGCGGTCAACCGACCGCGAGACAGGACTACGACGTATCCGATGCCTCCGGCCATGACGATCAGGTTCCGGATGTCACGATGGGAGGCATGAACGCATGTCCTCAATGCGCGGCCCCGATCCCGACGGACGTCGACCAGTCACCAGCTGCAATCGAGTACTGCCCACGATGTGACGCCGACTTGCCGCGACGAACTCGAGCCGGGTCGTTGGAGCAGTGGCTTCCCTGAGAGCGCTTCGTTCCGTCTGTCTTCTCCACTGGACACTGATCCAGCACGTGGTGCGTCTTTGCGCCGCCAGTGCCGGACGACGACGTGGTCACCGAGGTTCACGCCAGGAGCGTGCCCTCGAGTAGGTCCAGGGTGCGCTCGCACCATTCGCCGGTGGTCCAACCCGCTTCGGCGACCAGGTCGCTCCACGCATGATGGGACGTGACGGACCAGATCATTCGGGCCGCCGCT
>NZ_JANPEO010000152.1:0-10570 GCF_031422975.1 Nocardioides sp.
CAGAGCCAGGCCGACCGGGCCCAGGACGCGCGCTCCGGCGCCCTGGGCAGGGACTGGCAGACGATCCAGTCCCGTATCGACTCGGGTGAGACGACTCTGAGCGACGTCTTCACCGGCCGCGACGGATCGCCCGAGGCCGGCCGGCTCGTCCAACTCTCACGCGACAACCTGGCCACGCTGGCCGAGGAGAGCGAGCCGCCCGAGGAGCTCAAGCAGGAGCTGGCCGCCCAGGAGGCGCAGTGGGCACGCGTGATCCGCGCTCCCCAACGAATCACCAGCACCGATGACCCCGATGACCCCGATGACGCAGGGCAGGACGCATGAGCACCGAGGTCGCGGACTGGATGACGGCGCAGACGTTCCGCCCCCGGCTCACCATCACCGGTGGGCCGACCGACCGCGTGGTCGCGGCGGTGCGCGAGGAGTTCGAGCGAGTCGGGTACAAGGTCCACGACGTGACGCCGGCCCGGACCCGCCTGCGCCACCACGACTGGTTCGCGATGGCGTCGGGAGTGTGGGCTCGCACCGAGGTGGTGCTCTCCCCCGGCGTCGACTCCGTGCTGGTGGAGGTGACCCGCGGCGCCGAGAACCGCAAGGCCCGCAAGCTCGGCCAGCAGGCGCTCAACGCAGCCCTGGAGTCGCTACCCGCGCAGGGCATCGACCTGACGGTCGGTGCGTGGCACAAGGCGTCCTAGAGCACGATCAGGTCGTCGCGGTGCACGACTTCACGTTCGTACGCTGACCCGAGCTCTCGCGCCAGGTCCTTGCTCGAGCGTCCGAGCAGGCCGGGCAGCTCGTCGGCGTCGAAGTTGACGATGCCGCGGGCGACCGCGACTCCGGACGGGTCCACCAGGTCGACAGGGTCTCCGGCGTTGAAGACGCCGGTGACGCCGGTGATGCCGGCCGCCAGCAGGGAGGCACGGCGCTCGGTGACCGCGGCAACGGCGCCCCGGTCGAGCACGAGCGAGCCCTTCGGCTCGGTGGCGTGCGCCAACCAGAGCAGGCGGGTGGGGCGGCGCTTGCCGGTGGCGAGGAAGACCGTGCCACCGCTCGCCCCGGACAGCGCGGCCGAGGCCTGGTCGGCGGCGGTCAGGATGACCGGGATCCCCGCACCGGTGGCGATGCGTGCGGCGTCGACCTTGGTGACCATGCCGCCGGTGCCGACGCCCGTGGCTCCCGGTGAACCGATCGAGACGTTGGCCAGGTCGGCCTCCGAGCGCACCTCGGAGATGAGGCGCGAGCCGGGTCGGCCGGGGGGGCCGTCGTACAGCCCGTCGACATCGGAGAGCAGGACCAGCAGGTCGGCATGCACGAGGTGCGCCACGAGGGCCGCCAGCCGGTCGTTGTCACCGAAGCGGATCTCCGAGGTGGCCACGGTGTCGTTCTCGTTGACGATCGGCAGCACGCCGAGCTCGAGCAGCTTGGCAAAGGTCTGGTAGGCGTTGCGGTAGTGGGCACGCCGGATCACGTCGTCGACCGTCAGCAGCACCTGTCCGGTGACGAGTCCGTGGCGGGCGAACTCCTCCTGGTAGCGGTGCGCCAGCAAGCCCTGCCCGACGGACGCTGCGGCCTGCTGGGTGGCCAGCGACCGCGGCCGCTTGGTCAGCCCCAGTGGCGCCAGGCCGGCCGCAATCGCGCCGGACGAGACCAGCACGACCTCAGCACCGCGCGCGCGGACCGCGGCGAGCGCGTCGACCAGCTGTCGCATCCGGCCGGGATCGATCCCCCCGGCTGCGCTGGTGAGCGACGACGAGCCGACCTTGACGACGATACGACGCGCTTCACCGACGAGCGCGCCGCGATCCGGTGCTGATCGAGGGGCCCCCCGATCGGTCACTCCTCGCCGTCCCAGTCGGGGTCGTCCTTCGAGCCGATCTCATACGACATCGGCCCGATGCCGGAGCTGGTGATCGTCTTGGGTGCAGCGGCCTTGCCGGAGCGGTCGATGCGGCGGGCCACATCGGCGCGGGTCTCGTTCTCCGAGCGCTCGGGCATCTGCTCCTGGATGTCACGTCGGCGGGTGGACGAGGGACGCTCCTCGCGCAGCCGCTCGTCCTCCCCACGACGGCCCAGCATCTCGGCGCCGGCCTCGATGCCGGGCTTGAAGTCGAAGACCACGGCGTCCTCCGGAGGCCCGATGAGGACCGCGTCGCCCTCCTGGGCGCCCATCTTGGCCAGCTTGGCCTCGACGCCGAGCCGGGTGAGACGGTCGGCCAGGAAACCCACGGCCTCCTCGTTGCCGAAGTCGGTCTGCCGCACCCAGCGCTCGGGCTTCTCGCCGCGCACGCGCCAGCCCTCGGGCGACTCGGTGACCTCGAAGTCGCCGCCGCCGTCGATGCCGGGGGGCCGGATCACGATGCGGGTGGCCTCGGCCACCGGGCGCTCGGCGCGAGCCTGCCCGACGATCTCACCCATGGCATAGACCAGGGCGGGCATGCCCACCCCGGAGGCCGCACTGACGGAGAAGACCTGCAGGCCGCGGGCCTCGAGATCCGCCCGCACCATGTCGGCGATCTCGTTGCCATCGGGTACGTCGACCTTGTTGAGCGCCACCAGGCGGGGGCGGTCCTCGAGGCCGCCGTAACGACTGAGCTCGTTCTCGATCACGTCGAGGTCGTCGAGCGGGTTGCGGCCAGGCTCGATCGTCGCCGTGTCGATGACGTGCACCAGCGCGGCACAGCGCTCGATGTGGCGCAGGAAGTCGTGGCCGAGGCCGCGGCCGTCGGCGGCGCCCTCGATCAGACCGGGCACGTCGGCAACGGTGAAGGTCACGTCGCCGGCGCGGACGACGCCGAGGTTGGGCACCAGGGTGGTGAACGGGTAGTCGGCGATCTTGGGCCGGGCACGCGACATCGCTGCGATCAGCGACGACTTGCCGGCGCTGGGGAAGCCGACCAGACCGACGTCGGCGACGACCTTGAGCTCGAGGCGTACGTCGAGCTCGTCGCCGGGCTCGCCGAGGAGCGCGAAGCCGGGCGCCTTGCGCTTGCTGCTGGCCAGGGCCGCGTTGCCGAGGCCGCCGCGACCGCCGCGGGCGATCACCATCTCCGTGCCGGCGCCGACCATGTCGGCGATGACCTCGCCGTCAATGCTCTTGACCACGGTGCCGTCGGGCACCGGCAGGACCATGTCGCCGCCGTGCCCGCCGTTGCGGTGCGAGCCGGCGCCGTGGCCACCGTGGTCGGCGCGACGCTTGTTGCCGTGGTGGTAGTCGATCAGCGTGGTGACGTCGGGGTCCACACGCAGGATGACGGAGCCGCCCTGGCCGCCGTTGCCGCCGTCGGGTCCGCCGAGGGGCTTGAACTTCTCCCGGTGGACCGACGCGACACCGTTGCCGCCCCGGCCGGCGCTGATGTGCAGCGTGACCTGGTCGACGAAGGTGGGTACTGCCATGGGGAGGTCCTAACGAAAGATGAAATGGCACGAAGGGCGCCCCCAGAAGTCTAGGGACGCCCTTCGCAGAAAGTCGTGCGTGAAACTAAGGCTTCGTCACTCACCGGGGAGGATGTTGACGACCTTGCGGCCACGCCTGGTGCCGAACTGGACGGCACCCGCGATCAGCGCGAACAGCGTGTCGTCGCCGCCGCGGCCCACACCCGACCCCGGGTGGAAGTGGGTGCCACGCTGGCGGACGATGATCTCGCCGGCGTTGACGGCCTGGCCGCCGAAGCGCTTCACACCGAGGCGCTGGCTGTTGGAGTCGCGGCCGTTCTTGGTGGACGCGGCGCCCTTCTTGTGAGCCATGAGTTCAGTCCTTTTTCAGCAGGTGAGAAGTTCCGAGCGTGAGCTCAGAGCGAGATGTCGGTGACCTTGACCTGGGTGTACTTCTGGCGGTGGCCCTGGCGCTTCTTGTAGCCGGTCTTGTTCTTGTACTTCTGGATGACGATCTTCGGGCCCTTGGTGGCGCCGAGGATCTCGACGGTCACGGCAGCCTTGTCGAGGCCGGTCGCGGTGACCGTCTCGCCGTCCACAACCATCACAACCGGGAGAGTCAGGGTGCTGCCGACCACGTTGGCCTTCAGGTCCATCTTGTCGATCTCGATGACGTCGCCAACAGCAACCTTCTGCTGCTTGCTGCCACTGCGCACAACTGCGTACACGGCGGACTCACTCTCCTCAGGCCTGGTGGTTGCCATTGACTGGCACGGTGAAAAACTAGCGGTTCGGGTCCTGCTCGGGCCTCGCGACGACGTGTCAGCAGGAGCCATGCAGAAGGGGTACGCCGGGGCGCACAAGGAGCGACTTTACGGCGCCGAAGCCAACCGGGTCAAAACGAGCCGACCTGGATGGACCTCAGCGCTTGCGAGTGCCCCGCTTCTTGATCGGGACGTGCTCGATGTGCGGCGCGTCGTCCGGGTCGACCCCGGGCTCGACGTCGGCCGTTCCCGGCTCCTCGATCCCCGTCTGCGGCACCCGTCCAGCCGCTCCCACGGCGAGCAGGACCGGCGGACCGGCGGGCCGGGTCGCGGACCTGCGACGCGTGCGCGTCACGACCTGCGGCTTCGTGGGCTCGGCCACCTCAGCCGGCTCGGGCTCAGCAGCTCCAGGCGCCTCAGCAGCGGATGCGTCGACTTTGGGCTGCTCGACCTCGACCTCGGGCTCCTCGATCGCAGGCGCCTCGGCGGCCGGGGCGTCGAGCTCGGGTGTGGCCGGCGTCTCGATCGGAGACTCCCGGGGCTTCTCGGCGCTGGTCGACTCGGTGGCGACCGCTTCCTCGACGTGGTCGGCATGCTCGCCGTGATCCGTCTTCTCCGAGCGCGGCATCGCGGCGACGTCCTTGGGCGACGGGGTCCCGGCGCTACCGCCATTGCCGGAGCTGTCCCCGGTGCTCTCCTGGCCCTCGCCGCGGCCACGGCCGCGGCTGCGTCGGCCGGTGGCACGCCGATCCCCCTCGTCACCCTCGCCCTGGGGCTCGACGGGTTCGCTGGTGATCACGACGCCGCGACCGTGGCACTTGTCGCAGTCGGTGCTGAACGCCTCGAGCAGGCCGGTGCCGATGCGCTTGCGCGTCATCTGGACGAGGCCCAGCGAGGTGACCTCGGCAACCTGGTGCCGGGTGCGGTCGCGGCCGAGGCACTCGACCAGGCGGCGTACGACCAGGTCGCGGTTGGACTCCAGGACCATGTCGATGAAGTCGATGACGATGATGCCGCCGATGTCACGCAGCCGGAGCTGGCGCACCATCTCCTCGGCGGCCTCGAGGTTGTTCTTGGTGACCGTCTCCTCGAGGTTGCCCCCGGAGCCGGTGAACTTGCCGGTGTTGACGTCGACCACCGTCATCGCCTCGGTGCGGTCGATGACGAGCGAACCCCCCGAGGGCAGCCAGACCTTGCGGTCGAGACCCTTCTGGATCTGCTCCTCGATGCGGTACGCCGCAAAGACGTCCTTGCCGTTGCCGCGGCCTTCGTTGGCGGGCTCGAACTTCTCGAGCCGGTCCTGCAGGTCGGGCGCCACGTGGGCGACGTAGCCCTGCACGGTGTCCCAGGCATCGTCGCCCTCGATGACCAGCTTGGCGAAGTCCTCGGTGAACAGGTCGCGCACGACCTTGAGCGTCAGGTCGGGCTCGCCGTACAACAGCTGCGGGGACTGTCCCTTGGCCTTGGCATCGATGTCGTCCCAGCGAGCCTTGAGCCGCTCGACGTCATGGGTGAGCTCGTCCTCGCTCGCGCCCTCGGCCGCGGTGCGGACGATGACGCCGGCGGTGTCCGGCACGATCTCCTTGAGCAGCGTCTTGAGACGGTTGCGCTCGGTGTCGGGCAGCTTGCGGGAGATGCCGCTCGTGGTGCCGTCGGGCACATACACGAGGAAGCGACCGGCCAGGCTGACCTGCGAGGTGAGGCGAGCTCCCTTGTGGCCGACCGGGTCCTTGGTGACCTGCACCAGCACGGACTGACCGCTGGAGAGCACGGACTCGATCTTGCGGGTCTGGCCGTCCTTGTGGCCCAGCGCCGCCCAGTTGACCTCACCGGCGTAGAGCACCGCGTTGCGGCCCTTGCCGATGTCGATGAAGGCTGCCTCCATCGAGGGCAGGACGTTCTGCACGCGGCCGAGGTAGACGTTGCCGATCAGCGACGTCTGCGACTCGCGGGCGACGTAGTGCTCGACGAGGACCTTGTCCTCGAGCACCGCGATCTGGGTGAGCTCCTTGCGCTGGCGGATGACCATGACGCGGTCGACCGACTCGCGCCGGGCCAGGAACTCGGCCTCGCTGACGATCGGGGCGCGGCGACGGCCGGCCTCGCGACCCTCACGCCGACGCTGCTTCTTGGCCTCGAGGCGGGTGGAGCCGGCCACCGCGGTGATCTGGTCCTCGGCCGAGCGCCGGCTGCGGACACGGGTGACGGTGTTGGGCTCGTTGTCGGTCTCGTCGCCCTCTTCGCCGGCCCGGCGGCGACGCCTGCGCCGCCGTGACGTTCCGTCGCCCTGATCGCCGTCGTCGTTGTCGTTGCCGCGGGTGTCGCCGGGCTTCGTGGCGGCGTCCTCGGTGTCGGCCTCGTCGTCGGTGTCGTTGTCGGTGTCGCTGTCCTGCGTGTCTGACGAGCCGTCGCCACCCTTGCGACGACGGCGGCCGCCGCGGCGGCGACGGCGGCGGGCCGGGCCGGTGCCATCGCCGTTGTCGGCGTCGTTCTCGTCGTCACCGGTCTCGGACTTGACGTCCTCGTCCTGCGCGCTCGGCGCGGTCCTGCTGGCCGGCGACCTCTTGGCGGGCGCCCGCCCGGCAGCTGTCTTCCTGGCAGGCTTCGCGTCTGCGGTCGAGGCGTCCGTGTCGGCGCCAGCGTCGGCGGCAGCGTCGGCGTCGAGGGCCTCCGCGTCGGTCTCGACGCTCGCAGCGGCGGCCTTCTTGCCCGCGGAGCGCGTGCGGCGCACGACCACTGGAGCCTGGAAGAGCGGCACGGCGGTGGAGGCCGGGCCGGACTCGGTGGCAGACGCCTCCGTGGCGTCAGCGGCCTCCGCCTGCACCTCGGTGCCGGGCTCGGCCGACTTCTTGGTGGACTTCTTCGCCGCAGTCTTCTTGGCGGCAGGCGTCCTCGGTGCGGTCGTCTTGGCCGCGGCCGCCTTCTTCGCGGCAGTCTTCCTGGCCGGCGCCTTCTTGGCGACGGGCGCAGACACGGCGTCATCTGAGTCGGCCGTCTCCGGGATCAGGGCGTCCTGCACCGTGGCCGCCGGGGAGGCGACGGCCTTCTTCGCGGCGCCGGAGCGCGTGCGTGTCGTCCTCTTCACGGTCGGGGCCGCGGCAGTCTGGTCGACGTCCGCGGCGGGTTCGACGGGGGCCGCCGGTTCGGCGGCAGTGCCGGCCGCACTGGCGCGCGTCGTGGCGGCCTTGCGTGGCGCGGACTTGCGCGTGGTCTTCTTCACGACCGGCGGGGCGGATGCCCCCTCAGCGGACGAACCGCCGGAATCGGAGCCGCCGGTGGTGGCGTCATTGTCGTTCGGGTTGTCGTTCGGGTTGTCGTCGAGCATGTCGCGCTCCTCGCCGGCACCCGGATCAGCTCCGGGACCGTGTCGGCGCCTCGAGCCCTGGTGAGGGGGTCGGACGCAAAGCCTTCGTGTGGCGGCGACACCCTCCGCGTGCGCGTCATCCGATGCGCGTCGGTCACCATTCCGCGGTCGCCGGGCCTGGTTGTGCATCACTCTCACCGATGCACGAGCCGCGTCGCGGAACTGGTGACGACCTTCATCCGATGTGCCGGACCTTGAGGGGGCCCGGCGAGAACGTCGTCGGCTCGTCGTGGATGGCGGACCATCCGCGTCGAACGTGGCGAGTATCGCACACTCGACCGCTGAGGCCGGCAACCCGGATGTCGGCCCAGCCCGGGGGTGAGCTCAGACCAGCGGGTCGCCGATGGCGCCCGACTCCTCGAGCGGACCCTGGGCGAGCCTCGTCATGAGCGGCGCCTCTCCCATGGCAGTGCCGGACACTGCGGCCAGCGCCGTGAGCACGTCGTCGGGACGCACCGCGGGCACACCGTGGCGCAGGACCAGGTCGAAGGCGGCACCGCCACGCTCCTCGGAGGCGACGGCCGCGAGGGTGAGTACGGCGCCGCGCGCGTCGAACTCGCGCAGGCCCTTCTTCGTCATCCGCTCCACCAGCACCTCGTCGGCGGCCAGGAACGTCTCGACCGCGACGAGCGCTGCGTCGAGCGGGGTGGAGACGTCTATCCGCCAGCGACTGGCCTCCAGGCGGTCGGCCAGTGATCCGCCGGGCGACTCCACGACCTCGATGATGTCGAGCCCGGGCGGCAGCGCCTCATCGAGCAGGGCGTGCACCTCGGCCGGCACCAGCACCTCGGCCAGCGCGATCTCGAGGTATTCGGCCTCGCTCGCCGAACCCGTCGGCGCGGCGCCCGCGTACGACATGCGCGGGTGGGGGTTGAACCCGGAGGAGTAGGCCATCGGGATGCGGGCGCGGAAGACCGCCCGCTCGAAGGCGCGGCTGAAGTCGCGGTGACTGGTGAAGCGGAGGCGGCCACGCTTGGCGTAGCGCACGCGGAGGCGCTGCACCGGGGGCGGCTGCTGGGGTGGGTCCTTGCGTGCCATATCGCCGCACAGGCTATCCGGCCACGCGGCCGGTCCCCACCAACACCCGGGGCGCCCTGGCCGGCATCAGATGGCGATGGAGTCGAGACCGAGCAGCCACGGGGCCGAGGCGTAGGCGAGCAGGGCCAGCACTGCGATCACCTGCGAGGTCCGCGTCCGGAGCACCAGCGCGGCCAGCGCGAGCCCGAGCGGGAGCAGGGCGAGCCCGTAGCGCAGGTGGATGCCGATGTACTGGTCGGTGGTGACGAAGACCAGGACGTCGAGCACCACTGCGGCCAGCGCGGAGCCGAGGAGGTACCCGGGCGCCAGTTGCCGCACGAAGGAGCGTTGCTCGCGCGCGAGGCCGGACCAGATCGCCAGGGCTGAGCCGTTCAGCAGGATCATGAACCACACGCTGGGCATCAGGAGCGTCCCTTCGCCGTTGGGCGAGAGGAAGCGGATGCTGTCCACGAGCACCGCCTGCGGGTCGAGGCCATCAATCATGTAGTCACCCGGTGGCGGAGGATCGGCGACCTGGGTCCACGTGATGATCAGCATCCAGAGCACGGTGAAGGCCAAGGTGCTGCCGCCCAGCGCGACACCACCGATCAGGGCCCGGATCCGCGTCGCCCTGTCGAAGACCTTCGGCCAGGCGATCACAGCCAACAAGGTTACGCCGAGGCCGACGATGACCGCGATGTTGGACCCCTTGACTCCGGCGGCCCCGAGTCCGGCGAGCACGAGGGTCCACCACGGCCACTCCCGGCGGAGGAACTTCAACGTCGCCAGCGCGGCGAAGGCGCCGACAGGGATGTCGAGGGCGTGTGGGGTGATGAACGTGTACTGCTGCAACAGCGCCGGCACCATCAGCACGGTGGTGGAGACGACGAAGGAGGCAACCCGGCCCGCGCCCACTGCCCGAGCAAGCAGGAGAAGGCTCCACATGCTCAGGGCCGCCCAGAGCATGCCGACCAGTCGCCCGGCGAGCACGGGGCTCTCCAGCAGACCCGTCCGGAGGAGCACGCCAGCGACCGAACCGGTCACCACGAAGTAGAAGGGTGGATCCGCTGCCGCCGAGTTGGCGACCACGAACGGCTCTCCGTCCCGGCACGGGGGCGGGGCCGCCGGACCGAGCCGGACGATCCCTCGGCAGGTGCGGGCGTCCTGCGCCCACTCCGTGAGGACCTCGCCGTTGCGCATGAACAGGTCGCCCTGCGACACCTGGTAGACGCGCTCGGAGTACTGCCACTCGTCGAAGATGCTCAGCTCGCGGTTCTCCACCGCCTGGTCGACCACGAACGGGGCCGCGAGGATGAGGAAGACGAGCAGCAGCAGGGCATGGGCACGCCAACCGCGTAGGCCACCGGCCCGCTCCTCGAGCGCGGCCAGCCTTGTCCGAATAGTCACGCCGGGAGTATGCCTCAGCGCGAGGGACAGCCCGAGCGGCGCTGTCCAGTGCGCCGGCGTGGACTCGAATTGCTACCATCCCCCGCGTGCCGCGAACCGACTCACCACCCCGCGTGCTCGTCATCGTCCCGGCGTGGAACGAGCAGGACAGCGTGGGCCGAACGGTGCGCGAGATCCTCCAGGTCCACCCCGAGGTCGACGTCCTCGTCGTCGATGACGGCTCGGGCGACTCGACCGCCGAACGCGCCGAGGCGGCCGGTGCCCGCGTGGCACGCCTGCCCTTCAACCTCGGCGTCGGGGGCGCGATGAGGACCGGCTACCGCCACGGGGTGCGCGAGGGGTACGACGTCGCGGTGCAGATCGACGCCGACGGCCAGCACGACCCGCGCTTCCTGCCGGACCTGATCGCCGAGCTCGAGCACGCCGACATCTGCATCGGCGTCCGGTTCGCGAAGGCCGACGACCCCTACACCGTGCGCGGTCCGCGGCGGTGGGCCATGTACCTCCTCGCCAAGGTGCTCAGCCGGCTGGCCGGCACCCGTTTGACCGACGTGACCTCCGGCTTCCGTGCCTGCAACCGCCGGGCCATGACGGTCTTCGCGGAGCACTATCCCGCCGAGTATCTCGGCGACACTGTCGAGTCGCT
>NZ_JANPEO010000153.1:0-3119 GCF_031422975.1 Nocardioides sp.
CATCGGCCTGGTCATGCCCGAGCTCAAGGGCAAGCTCGACGGCTACGCGCTGCGCGTGCCGGTGCCCACGGGCTCGGCGACCGACCTCACCTTCGAGGCCGGCCGCGAGACCACGGTCGAGGAGGTCAACTCGATCATCGAGAAGGCCGCCGACGGCCGCTTCCTCAAGTACTCCACCGACCCGATCGTGTCCTCCGACATCGTCACCGACCCTGCGTCCTGCATCTTCGACGCGCCGCTGACCAAGGTCATCGGCAACCAGGTCAAGGTCGTCGGCTGGTACGACAACGAGTGGGGCTACTCCAACCGCCTCGTCGACCTGATCGACTACATCGGCGAGACCCTCTGACGTGTCGGGCATCGACTCGCTCGGGGACCTGCGGGGCAAACGCGTCCTGGTCCGTTCTGACCTGAACGTGCCGCTCGACGGCACGACGATCACTGACGACGGGCGCATCCGCGCCAGCGTGCCCACGATCAAGCAGCTCGCCGACGCCGGTGCCCGCGTCGTCGTGGCGGCCCACCTGGGACGCCCCGACGGTGCACCGGACCCCGCGTTCTCCCTGGCTCCGGTGGCCGCCCGCCTGGGCGAGCTGCTGGGCCGGGAGGTCGCCTTCGCCACGGACACCGTGGGGGAGAGCGCCGCTCAGACGGTCGCTGCTCTCGCCGACGGGGATGTCGCCGTACTCGAGAACGTCCGTTTCAACCAGGGCGAGACCAGCAAGGACGACGACGTCCGCGCGTCCTTCGCCGGTCAGCTGGCCCAGCTCGCCGACGCGTTCGTCTCCGACGGGTTCGGGGTGGTGCACCGCAAGCAGGCGTCCGTCTACGACGTGGCACTGCGGCTGCCCTCGGCCATGGGTGGTCTGGTCGCGACCGAGATCGACGTCCTGCGTCGACTCACCGTCGACCCCGCGCGGCCCTACGTCGTCGTGCTCGGCGGCTCGAAGGTCTCCGACAAGCTGGGGGTCATCGACAACCTGCTCGAGAAGGCCGACAAGCTGCTGATCGGCGGTGGCATGGTCTTCACCTTCCTCAAGGCCCAGGGCCACGAGGTGGGCAGGAGCCTGCTCGAGGAGGACCAGCTCGAGACCTGCCTGCGCTATCTCAGCGAGGCCACCGAGCGCGGCGTCGAGATCGTGCTGCCCACCGACATCGTGGTCGACACGGTGTTCCCGTCCGATGACGCCGAGCCGCACCCGCACGTCGTGGCCGCGGACGCCATCGCGGCGGACGCGCTCGGGCTCGACATCGGACCGGAGTCCTCCGCGGCCTTCGCCGCGGCACGGGCGGACGCGGGGACGGTCTTCTGGAACGGCCCAATGGGCGTGTTCGAGGTCGATGCCTTCGCCGGCGGCACCCGTGCCGTCGCCGAGGCACTGACCAGGATCGACGGGCTGTCGGTCGTCGGTGGTGGGGACTCGGCCGCGGCAGTTCGCCGGCTCGGCTTCGACGAAGCCGCCTTCGGCCACATCTCCACCGGTGGCGGTGCGTCGCTGGAGTACCTCGAGGGCAAGGAACTGCCCGGTATCGCTGTCCTTGAAAGGGATTGACCCATGACTGGCAACGCCCGCACCCCGCTGATGGCCGGCAACTGGAAGATGAACCTCAACCACCAAGAAGCCGTGGTGTTGGTCCAGAAGCTGGCCTGGACGCTCTCGGACAAGCGCCATGACTACGCGAAGGTCGAGGTGGTCGTCGTACCCCCCTTCACCGACCTCCGATCCGTGCAGACGCTCGTCGACGGTGACCGGCTCTCGATCAAGTACGCCGCGCAGGACGTCTCCGCCCACGACAACGGCGCCTACACCGGCGAGATCTCCGCGGCGATGCTGGCCAAGCTGGGCTGCTCCTACGTGGTCGTGGGGCACTCCGAGCGCCGGGAGTACCACGCCGAGACCGATGAGGTCGTCAATGCCAAGGCGCACAAGGCGCTCGCGGCCAAGATGACCCCCATCGTGTGCGTCGGCGAGGGTCTCGACATCCGGCAGGCGGGCGACCAGGTCGCCTACACGTTGGCGCAGGTCGACGGCTCGCTCGCCGGCTTCACGGCCGAGCAGGTCACCGACCTGGTCATCGCCTACGAACCGGTGTGGGCCATCGGCACCGGCGAGGTCGCCACGCCCGACGACGCGCAGGAGGTCTGCGGCGCCATCCGGGACCGCATCCGCGAGGTCCACGGCGACGCCGCGGCCGACGGTGTCCGCGTGCTCTACGGCGGCTCGGTCAAGGCCGCCAACGTGGCCGGGATCATGGAGAAGGCCGACGTCGACGGCGCCCTCGTCGGAGGAGCGAGCCTGCAGGTCGACGAGTTCGGCGGCATCTGCCGCTTCTACGACATGCCGGTCCTGTGACCGGCAGGTCGTGACGTAGGCTTCCGTTCGTGGAACTGCTCTTCACCATCCTGCTCGTTGCGACGAGCTCCGTCATGATCCTGCTCGTCCTGCTGCACAAGGGACGCGGAGGTGGCCTCTCCGACATGTTCGGTGGCGGCGTCTCCAGCTCGCTGGGCGGGTCGTCGGTTGCCGAACGCAACCTGGACCGCTTCACCATCGGGATGGGCGTCATCTGGTTCGCGTGCGTGATCGCCCTCGGACTGTTGAAGGCCTACGCCGGTTCCTGACTCGGCTGCGTCACAGTTCGTATCGCTTTGTCGCACGATTCACTGACGGGGACTGAGAGAAAGAGACACACGTGGCTGGTGGAGGAAACGCGATCCGGGGTAGCAGGGTCGGCGCTGGTCCCATGGGCGAGGCGGAGCGCGGCGAGGCCGCCGCCCGACAGGCCGTCACCTACTTCTGCTCCCATGAGCACCGCTCCGTGGTGACCTTCGCGGTCGAGGCCACTGCCCCGGCCTCCTGGGACTGTCCCAAGTGTGGGCTGCCTGCCAGCCTGGACTCGGACAACCCGCCCCCGGCGCCGAAGATCGAGCCCTACAAGACGCACCTCGCCTACGTGAAGGAGCGGCGCAGCGAGACCGAGGCGGCCGACATCCTCCACGAAGCCGTCGCCCTCCTGCGCAGCCGCCGCAAGGCCGGCGAGATCATCTTCTGAGGCGCCGGGCACGCGCCGCATGCGGGCGGACGCGTGAGAAGCTGGAGCCGTCAGAGGGCGGAGGC
>NZ_JANPEO010000154.1:0-5058 GCF_031422975.1 Nocardioides sp.
GACTCGGCCACGCGGAGGAGGTGGCGAGCTTGGTCGTCGTGTGCCTGACCAACTCCTACCTGAACGGTGAGACGGTCCGCGTCGACGGCGGCATCCGGATGCCGCCGAAGTAGTCCGACAGGTCTTGGCGCGACGTCGGGCGCTATCTCGCTCGCGCCGCGGGGGAGTGCGACCTACTCTTGACGCATATGACGAACGCACCTGACTTCAACCTCGACGCTGCCCTCGGCGCCACCGACGACTGGGACGACTTCGAGTCCGGGTATGCCGATGAGCCCGCGGACGACCTGATCTCGGCCGACGGCCCCGACCCGGAGGACGAGCTCACCACCGGTGAGCAGGATCTGGCCGAGCGGCACGCCCTGCGGCGCGTCGACGGCCTGCGCACCGAGCTCGAGGACATCACCGAGGTCGAATACCGCCAGCTCCGCCTCGAGAAGGTCATCCTCGTCGGCGTGTGGACGTCGGGCACCGTCGCCGATGCGGAGAACTCGATGGCCGAGCTGGCGCTGCTCGCCGAGACCGCCGGCTCCGAGGTGCTCGACGCGATCTACCAGCGCAGGCAGACCCCGGACCCCGCGACGTTCATCGGACGCGGCAAGGTCGAGGGCCTGCGCGAGATCGTGCAGGCCTCCGGCGCCGACACCGTGATCCTCGACGGCGACCTCGCGCCCAGCCAGCTGCGCAACCTCGAGGACAAGCTCAAGGTCAAGGCGATCGACCGGACCGGGCTCATCCTCGACATCTTCGCCCAGCACGCCAAGAGCAAGGAGGGCCAGGCGCAGGTCGAGCTGGCCCAGCTGCAGTACATGAAGCAGCGCCTCCGCGGCTGGGGTGGCAACCTCTCCCGGCAGGCGGGTGGGCGCGTGTCCGGCGGTGAGGGCATCGGTGGCCGAGGCCCCGGTGAGACGAAGATCGAGACCGACCGGCGCCGGATCAACACCAAGATCGCCAAGCTCCGCAAGGAGCTCAAGGAGCTCAAGGGCACCCGCGCGACGATGCGCCAGGAGCGCTCGCGCAACCACATCCCGAGCGTGTCGATCGCGGGCTACACCAACGCCGGGAAGTCCTCGATCCTCAACCGGCTGACCGATGCCGGGGTGCTGGTCGACGACTCGCTGTTCGCGACGCTCGACCCCACCACGCGGCGGACGACGACCAAGGACGGGCGGGTCTACACCATGTCCGACACCGTCGGGTTCGTGCGACACCTGCCGCACCAGCTGGTCGAGGCGTTCCGCTCCACGCTCGAGGAGGTCGCCGAGTCCGACCTGATCCTGCACGTCGTCGACGGCTCGCACCCCGACCCGGAGGGTCAGCTTGCCGCGGTGCGCGAGGTGTTCGCCGAGATCCACGCCTCGAAGGTGCCCGAGCTCGTCGTCATCAACAAGGCCGACACCGCCGACCCGATGGTCATCGCCAGACTGCTGGCGCGCGAGCCGCACAGCGTCGTGGTGAGCGCCAGGACCGGCGAGGGCATCGATGCGGCCATCGCGGCGATCGAGGCGGAGCTGCCGCGTCCGAGCGTGCAGTTCGAGGCGCTGCTGCCCTACGAGCGCGGCGACCTGCTCAACCGGTTGCACCAGCAGGGCGAGATCCAGGCGCTCGAGCACACCGGTGACGGCACGCTCGTCCGAGGTCGCGCCAACGCCGACCTCGCGAGCGACCTGGCGGCCTACCCCGTCGTCTGACGTCCCGATTGCGGCGCCCTGCGACCACTGGGGGAGGATGACGCGCATGTCACGCGGCGCCCTCGTTCGTTTCCTGCTCGTCCTTGGTCTGCTCGGCGGCTGCCTCGCCCTCACCTTGACCCAGAAGCCCAATCTGGGCCTCGATCTTCGCGGTGGAGCGCAGTTCGTCTTCCAGGCGACCGGCACCGAGGCAGCACCCGCCAACGCGGAGAACGTCGACAAGACGCTCGAGGTGCTCCGTGGTCGCGTCGATTCCCTCGGTGTCGCCGAGTCCACGCTGGTGCGCCAGGGCTCCGACCGGATCCTGGTCGAGCTGCCGGGCGTCACCAACGACGAGGAGGCGCAGCAGGCCGAGGAGCAGATCGGCAAGACGGCCAAGCTGACCGCGCACGAGGTCATCGGCACCGTCAGCCACCCCGAGCAGAAGCCCAAGAAGGGCAACCTGATCCTGCCCAGCGACCAGGGCGACTCGCTCGAGATCGGCCCCGTCGCGCTCAGCGGCGAGGACGTCACGGGTGCCGACGGGCTCCAGCGGCAGGGTTCCGTGGGCTATGTCGTCGCGCTCAGCTTCACCGGCAGCGGCGGCGACAAGTGGGCGGACATCACCGGCAAGGCCGCGTGCAACCCGTTGGGCGACCCCAAGCGACGCGTCGCGATCGTGCTGGACGACAAGATCATCACCTCGCCCGAGGTCAATCAGGGTGTCGCCTGCGATGTCGGCATCCAGGGCGGCGGCACCGACATCACGGGCAACTTCTCGCAAACCGAGGCCACGGAGCTGTCTGCCCTGATCGAGGGCGGATCGCTACCGCTCGAGCTCGAGCTCATCTCCGACCGGTTGGTCGGCCCGACGCTCGGTGCCGCGGCGATCGACGCCTCGCTCCAGGCCGGCCTGATCGGACTGCTGCTGACGGGCCTGTTCATCATCGCGGTCTACCGGCTGGTCGGCGCGATGGCGACGATCGCGCTGGCGTCCTACTCCCTCCTCGCCTACGCCATGTTGCTGCTGCTGGGCTCGACCCTGACCCTGCCGGGTCTCGCGGGCTTCGTGCTCGCCATCGGCATGGCGATCGACGCCAACGTGCTGGTCTTCGAACGAGCGCGGGAGGAGTTCGCCGAATATCCCTCGGCCGGGCTCCGTCGCGCGCTGTCGGTCGGCTTCAACAAGGCCTGGTCGGCCATCATCGACTCCAACGTCACCACCCTGCTCGCCGCCGGGCTGCTGTTCGTGCTCGGCTCCGGACCGATCAAGGGCTTCGGGGTGACGCTCTCGATCGGTGTCATCGCCTCCATGGTCTCGGCACTGATCATCGCCCGCGTGCTCTCCGAGGTCGCGGTCTCGACCAGGTTCGTCGCTCGCAAGCCGACCATCAGCGGTCTCGGCAACGTCGGCAAGGTGCGCACCTGGCTGGACCGGAAGAACCCCGACCTGATGCGCAGGCGCAACCTCTGGCTGGGCATCTCGGGCGCGGCGCTGGTGCTGGCCGTGACCGGGATCTTCACCCAGGGGCTCAACCTGGGCGTGGAGTTCACCGGCGGGCGCCAGCTCGACTACTCGGTCTCGAAGACGATCTCGGTCGACGACGCGCGCGCCGCGATCGCCGACGCCGGCTTCCCGCAGGCCGTCGTCCAGGGTGCCGACACCGCCGACTTCACCGTGCGCACCGGCGAGATCAGCAACGCCGAGGAGCAGAAGATCGAGGACGCGCTCAAGACGGTCGGTGGCAAGGTCACCAAGCAGGACGACCAGACGATCGGCGCCTCCCTCGGCACCGAGCTGCGCGACAAGGCGCTGATCGCCTTCGGCGTGGCGCTCCTCGTCCAGCTGATCTATCTCGCGTTCCGCTTCAAGTGGACCTTCGGCGTCTCCGCGGTGCTGGCGATGTTCCACGACGTGGTGCTGGTGCTCGGCCTGTTCGCCTGGCTGGCGAAGCCGATCGACGGCATCTTCCTCGCCGCCGCGATGACGATCATCGGGCTGTCGGTCAACGACACGGTCGTGGTCTTCGACCGCATCCGCGAGCGTTGGCACGGCTCGCGCCCCGACGACGACTTCGCCAAGCTCGCCAACAAGGCGGCAGTCGAGACCATGCCGCGCACGGTCAACACGGGCCTGGGTGCGATGTTCATCCTGGCGGCGCTGGCCGTCTTCGGTGGCGACTCGCTGCGCGACTTCGCGATCGCGCTGCTGGTGGGCCTCGTCGTCGGCACCTACTCCTCGGTGTTCACCGCCACCCCGATGCTGACCTACTTCCAGCAGAAGTGGCCGATGAGCCGGGTCAAGAGGGAGCGCGTCGCGCGCACCCCCGAAGACTCCGGCGCCGTGATCTGAGCTGTGGAGTGGGTACGCCGCACTGTCGGTGCGCGCCCGTAGGGTTCTCAGGTGCCTGACACCGACGCCCCTCCCGCGCGCAAGGCCCCGGATGTCCCCGGGGTGCTCGCCGCTGCGGTGAAGGCCCTGGGTGGGCAGGAGCGCGCGGGCCAGATCGAGATGGCCGAGCAGGTCTCGCAGGCACTCGGCAATGGCTTGCACCTCCTCGTCCAGGCCGGCACCGGCACCGGCAAGTCGCTGGCCTACCTCGTCCCGGCGATGCTGCACCACGACCGGGTCGTGGTCGCCACCGCCACGCTCGCCCTGCAGCACCAGCTCGTCGAGCGGGACATCCCGAGGCTCGTCGAGGCGATCGGGGATCAGGTCGACGCGACGTACGCCGTGCTCAAGGGTCGGAGCAACTACGCCTGCCTGCACCGCATCCGCGAGGGCGTGCCCGACGAGCAGGGCTCGCTGGTGGACGTGCCGACCGGATCGATGGCCGAGAAGGTGCTCGAGCTTCGCGCGTGGGCGGAGCAGGACTCCAAGGACGCCGGCACCGGCGAGCGCGACAACGCCCCGCGTCACACCGACCGCGAGTGGCGCCAGGTCAGCGTCAGCCACCGCGAGTGCCTCGGTGCGACCAAGTGCCCCTTCGCCTCCGAGTGCTTCGCCGAGCGCGCGCGGGAGAAGGCGCAGCGCTCGCACCTGATCGTCACCAACCACTCGCTGCTCGCGATCGACGCGATCGAGGGCGTGCCGATGATCCCCGACTACGACGCGGTGATCATCGACGAGGCCCACGAGCTGACCGCCCGGGTCACCCAGGCCGCGACCGACGAGCTCGCGGTCAACGACATCGAGCGGGCCTCGCGGCGCTCGCAGCGCTGGGTCGAGGACGAGTCGGCCGACGCGCTCGCCGAGGCGATCGAAGCCACCTCACCCGGCCGGATCGAGCGCGTCACCGACCAGCTCGGCGAGGCGCTCACCCTCGTGCGCGATGCCGCGCGCAAGTGCCTCTCCGCGTTCCCCAAGGACACCCCGTCCGCCGACGGC
>NZ_JANPEO010000155.1:0-4694 GCF_031422975.1 Nocardioides sp.
GAGAAGGTCGACCGACGCACCATCGTGGTCGCCAAGCCGATCAAGGCGCTCGGTGCTCACGAGGTGTCGGTCAAGCTGCACGACGAGGTGGCCGCCAAGGTCGCGCTCAACGTCGTTTCGGCCTGACGCTCTCGTCATACCGCTCGGCCCGCCTGCTCCTCGGAGCGGGCGGGCCGTTCGTCATTGTCTGCGGCGTCCGGTGCCCCCCCATCCCGCGCGAAGTGGCGGCCCACGACAGGTGAATCGCCGAAACGTATGTCGGCCGCCGCCAGTTGCCGGTGCCGTCGTCTACCGGATGTCGGCCGCCGCCAGTTGCCGGTGAGGTCGTCTACCGGATGTCGGCCGCCGGGGTGCGAGCCCGGGCGGGTCAGGCCTGGAAGACGTTGGTCCGGGCGACGATCGCGTCGAGGAAGACCGGCTTGTTGCGGCTGAGCACCTCGATGATGATCTTGCCGGTGCGCGAGCCCTGGTAGCGATCGAGCACCACGAACTCCCGCTGTGCCGAGCGCGCTCCGGCCAGGTCGACGACGCGCCAGTTGGTCGCGCCGACCTTGACCCGCACCCTGCCGTACGACGGTGCGGTGGGCGCATAGAGACGGAGCTCGCCGACCCGCTGCTTGGGCAGGACGAGTCGCGCTCCCTCGCGCTTGGACGTGACCAGCGTCTGGTCGAACGCCGCGGACTTCTTCACGACGGACCAGCCCTGCCGTCCGCGCAGGTCGGACGGGATGAAGAACTCGGACGTCGCCGACCAGGCACTCGCCGTACCGGCCTTGTCCACGCTGCGGGCGCGGAAGAAGTGGCGACCCGAGGGAGCGTCGGCGTAGCGCCACGCGCCGGGGGTGCAGGGGGTGCCCTGCCCGTCGACCTCGCACTCGAAGGTGGCGCCGGCCTCGTTGCTGTGCAGGCGGATCGGGACGCTCCGAGCGATGACGACCGGCTGTTGCGGGGTCTGCCTGTCGTAGAGGTCCGGGTTGACGAAGCCGACGGGCGCGACGGTGTCCTGCCCCCAGGTGAGCGTGGCGGGGGTTGCGTCGTAGTCCTCGCCGGGCTCGTCCGGCATGAGGAAGGAGTAGGTGATGGCCTGATCGGCGAGGTCGACCGCGCGCACCGAGAAGACATACCGCGCGACGTCGGAGTCGGCCAGGCCCTGGTAGGTGCGCGGCGACGTGCAGGAGCTCCAGTCGTGCGCCTGGACGGGCCCGTCGAGCCTGCATTCGAAACCGACCGCGTCAGCATCGGCATCGCCGTGCTGACCGGCGAAGGCGAACGACACCGTCCCGGTCGCGACCCAGCCAGCGGCGTTGGGCTGGACCGAGACGCCGGTCAGGGCGGTCTCGGGCGGCACGGTGTCGTCGCACTGGCTCAATCCCGATCGCGCCTCGGACAGACAGTCGGCTGCCGCGGCCGCCGGACGGGCGCCCAGCGGCACTCCGACCAGCAGCCCGCAGGCGAGCGCGAGGGTGGTGACGAGGCCGAGGCGGCGCGTGCGCATGCAGGCTCCTGACGAGGTGGTGGGCGCGGGATGGCCGCCGGGACGCTGCCTAGGTTACGAGGCCGGCGCCCAGGGCCGGTTGGCATACGCGAAGAGCAAGACGATCAGCAGGAGTACGACGCCGCCGGCCGCCGCATAGACCGAGCCCATCAGGTCGTCGGCCGCCGCGGCGAAGACGAGCACCGGAGCGGCTGCGAGCAGCACGTTCAACACCATGGCCGTACGCAGCCACGCGCGGGCGCGCGTGTCGTCCCGGGCGCCCGCGAGGTCGGCGAGGTGACGGGACAGGGCGACGCAGAACAGCACCTGGGGCAGGTTGATCGCCCACCGCAGCGACGGGTCGCTGCGCTCGAGCAGGTCCTGGGTTGCCGGGAACCAGACGCCGCAGGCCACGAGCAGGGCACCCAGGGCCAGGGTCACGAGCGTTGCGCGGTCCGCCATGCGGCGTACGCCCCAGAGCACCAGGAGCCACCCGAGCGGGTCGGCGAGCGCGTCGTAGCCGGCGAACTTCGCCACCAGCACCACGATCACCAGTCCGATCGCGACGGACTGGAGTGGCTTCATGGGCGAGAGGCTATCGACCCGGTGACCAGCCACGCCTCGCTGCGTGCGCGTCGGGTCAGCAGGACGAAGCGAGCGCCCATGAAGACGACGATCATCGCCAGCCAGACCGGGACGAGGCCGCCGGGACCGCGTGCGGCGAGGAGGGCGGCGGGGGCATAGAGGGCGAGGACGCCGAGGCCGGCCCACGCGAGGTAGCGGCCGTCGCCCGCGCCGATCAGCACGCCGTCGAGCACGAACACCACGCCGGCGATCGGCTGGCCGAGCGCGGCCACGAGCAGGACTGGGACCAGCAGGTGGTGCACCTCGGAGTCGGGCGAGAAGAGCGGTCCGAGCAACGGTGCGGTCACCGCGAGGAGGACGCCGCTGGCGATGCCGGCACCCCAGCCCCACTGCACCATCCGTCGGGTCAGCAGGCGCGTGCCCTCGACGTCACCGGCACCCAGGGCGCGGCCGGTGATGGCCTGAGCGGCGATCGCCAGGGCGTCCAGGGCGAAGGCGAGGAAGGTCCACAGCGTCAGGGCGATCTGGTGGGTGGCCAGGTCGATCTCGGTGTCGCGTCCGGCGATGGTGGCGGCGTAGGTGCCGACCAGGAGGCAGGCGCGCAGGGTGAGCGTGCGCAGGACGAGGGGCACACCGGTGCGAGCGGCGGTGATGATGCCGAGTCGGTCGGGGGTGAGGGGCGCGCCCTCGCGTCGCGCGGCGCGGACCACGACGGTGACGAGCACTGCCGCGCTCGCGACCTGGGCCAGGACCGAGCCGAGGGCCGAGCCGGCGATGCCGAGGTCGAGGCCGTAGACGAGGACCACGTTGAGGACGACGTTCGCGACGTTGCCGCCGACGGCGACCCAGAGCGGGGTGCGGGTGTCCTGCAGTCCGCGGAGCACCCCGGTGGTGGCGAGCATCAGCAGCAGCGGCGTCGTGCCGAGGATCGCAACCTCGAGGTACGCCGTCGCCTGGTCGCTCACGGCGGCGCCGGCGCCGAAGAGCTCGACGAGTGACCGGGCCAAGAGCGCCCCGACGACCGTGACGACGCTGCCGATCAGGACCGCGAGCCAGCAGCCGTCGATGCCCTGGGTCAGCGCACCCCTGACGTCGCCGGCGCCAAGATGGCGAGCAACGCTGGCGGTGGTGCCGTAGGCGAGGAAGACGCAGAGGCCGACCAGCGTCGAGAGCACGGCGCCGGCGATGCCGAGTCCCGCGAGCTCGGTGGTGCCGAGGTGGCCGACGATCGCGGCGTCGCAGAGCAGGAAGAGCGGTTCGGCCACGAGCGCGAGGAAGGCCGGCACGGCCAGGCGCATGATCTCGCGGTCGGTGGACGTCACGGGCGCAGCGTAACGGCCATTCATGGTCAGTGGCCATGACGGATGGATCGATCGGACGGTGCACGTAGTCCGTTCGAACTACCTGTGTATGACCGGTGCACAACTTGACAAAGTGGTAGCCGTCCGGCGCCATGTCGACAAAACGACCGGCGACTCCCACATGGCGAGCAGGTGAACAAAGTCTTTGCCTACTGTTTTCCCTCCACAGGCCCTGTCGGGTGTTTGTGCAGGTCAGCGAGGTGTCCATCGAAGAGTCGGCAGCGTTGTCCACAGTGACGTCCCCAGTCGTTGCACCTTGCGGGGCGTGTCCTCCACCAGCAAGCCCGAGTTATCAACAGACCCTGTGGATAACTCGGTCGCCGGGACTAGCCCGCGAGCCGTCGGGCGTCGTACGGTCGCGCGAACGCGCTCCCTCGTCGGCCCGGGCTGATGAGGTGGCCCCGATGGTTGTCGGTGGTCCCCTCTACCGTCGGTGCCGGGGTCGTGCCGCGGGTGTCGAGGGCTCGGTTGCCAGGTGGGTGATCGGCAGTGAGGGGACAACGGTGAGCATCACCGAGCAGGGTCGCACCGAGGCCGACTTCGAGTGGGGCGACGGGCCGGCGGCGTACGAGCCGGGCCAGGCGCCGCGGCGTCCCGGCGACCGCACGCCACCGCAGGACAACGCCGCGGAGCAGAGCGTCCTGGGGGCGATGCTGATCTCCAAGGACGAGATCGCCAACGTCACCGAGACGCTGCGTGGGCCCGACTTCTACCGCCCCGCCCACGAGGTCATCCACGACGCGATCATCGACCTCTACAGCCGCGGCGAGCCCGCCGACCCGGTCACCGTGGCAGCCGAGCTGAGCCGCAAGGGCGAGCTGGAGCGCGTCGGCGGTGCGCCCTACCTCCACACGTTGTCGGCCAATGTCCCGATCGCCGCCAACGCCGGCTACTACGCCGAGATCGTGCGAGAGAAGGCGATCCTGCGCCGCCTTGTCGACGCGGGCACCAAGATCGTGCAGATCGGCTACGCCGGTGAGGGCCAGGTCGACGACGTCGTCGACCAGGCCCAGGCAGAGGTGTACAAGATCACCGACCGCCGCGCCGCGGAGGACTACGCCCCGCTGAGCGACATCATGAACCCCGTCCTCGACGAGATCGAGGCGATCGGCAACCGTGACGCCGGGCTCTACGGCGTGCCCACCGGCTTCGCCGACCTCGATGAGCTGACCAACGGCCTGCACTCGGGGCAGATGATCATCGTGGCGGCTCGACCCGCCATGGGAAAGTCGACCCTCGCGCTCGACTTCTGTCGGGCCGCGTCGATCCACAAC
>NZ_JANPEO010000156.1:0-6333 GCF_031422975.1 Nocardioides sp.
CCCGCCGCCGGCGACGCTGTCGATGTCCGCGGTCTGCACCGCGAACAGGAACGAGAGCAGCAGGATCCAGCCGCCGACCGCGGAGTAGGCGATCGAGCGCCAGATGCCCTTGGCCGCCGCCTCGGAGGCTGCCTCTGTCTCCTCCGAGAGGTGCGCGGACGCGTCGTACCCGGTGATCGTGTACTGGGTCAGCAGCAGACCCAGGGGGAGCACCAGGAACCAGTACTTGCCGTCGGAGTAGCCGGAGTTGTTCAGCCGCTCGGTGAAGACGAACGACATGCTCTGGTGGGTGTCGGGCACCACGACGAGGATCAGCACGATCAGGGCGACCCCGACGACGTGCCACCACACCGACACGTTGTTCATGATCGCCATCAGGTGGCCGCTGAAGATGTTCAGCACCGAGGCGAGGGCCAGCACGACCACGAAGATCACGAAGACCCTGGTCAGTGAGTAGCCCCCGGCATAGGACTCCGACCACATGCTCAGCGTGAGATCGATGAAGGTGGCGCAGCCGTAGGCGACGCCGGCGGTGACCGCCACGAGGCCGATGAGGTTGAGCCAGCCCGTGTAGAAGCCGGCGCGCGGCCCGCCGAGCTTGGAGGCCCACCAGTAGATGCCGCCGGAGGTCGGATAGGCCGACACCAGCTCCGACATCGTGAAGCCGATGATCAGGATGAAGAGGCTGATGATCGGCCAGGACCAGGACATGGAGACCGGACCGCCGTTGTTCCAGCCGGCGCCGAAGTTGGTGAAGCAGCCGGCCAGGATCGAGATGATCGAGAACGAGATCGCGAAGTTGGAGAACCCCGACCAACTTCGGTTCAGGTCCTGCTTGTAGCCGAGCTCCGCCAAGCGCTTGGCGTCCGCGTCCATCGGTTCCTGATGCGATTCCGTGGTGCTCATGGCACCTTCCTCTCCCCAGCCGGCCATTGCGGTCAGTGTGATCTGGGCCTCATCATGATGTCAATGGCATGACCTTAGACCTTTAGACCACGTCGACCGGGAGGAGCGAGGCCGTGGCCCGGCACGCGATCCTGGAGCAGATCGACTGGCTGCACGGCAGGCCCTACGACGTCGAGGAGCTGCCCGGCGGGCTCACCAACGTCAACCTCAAGGTGACCTTCGACGGGCGTGCCGTCGTCGTCCGCGTGGCGCAGCCCGGGGGTGAGCTCCTGGCCGTCGACCACCGCAACGAGCACCTGAACTCGCTCGCGGCGGCAGCGGCCGGGGTGGGAGCGCCGGTCGTCGACTACCTGCCCGAGGCCGGCCTGATGATCGTCGGGTACGTCGAGGGCCGGACCTTCACCGACGACGACCTGCGCGACAGCACCCAGCTCTCCCGTGTCGCGGCCGCGTGCCGCCAGCTGCACCTGGGGCCTCGCTTCGTCAACGACTTCGACATGTTCGCCGTCCAGAGCGGCTACCTCCAAGTCGTCCTCGAGCGCGGTTTCCGAGTGCCCGACCGCTATCAGGACTTCCAGCCTCAGGTCGAGCGGATCCGTGCGGCGTTCGCCGTACGCCCCCAGCCCACCGTCCCCTGCAACAACGACCTGCTGGCGGGCAACTTCATCGACGATGGCTCGAAGCTGTGGCTGATCGACTACGAGTACGCCGGCAACAACGACGCCTGCTTCGAGCTCGGCAACATCTGGAGCGAGGCGGACCTCTCCCTCGACCAGCTGGACGAGCTGATGGCGGCCTACGACGGCACCCTGCTCCGCCATCGGGTGGCCAGGGCCCGGCTGTGGGGACTGATGGCGAAGTACGGCTGGACCCTGTGGGGATCGATCCAGCACTCGGTGAGCGAGTTCGACTTCGACTTCTGGACCTGGGCGAAGGAGAAGTACGACCGCGCCGTCGCGGAGTTCGACGGAGCGGACTTCGAACGGCTCCTGGAGGAGGTGACCCGCAGTGACTGACGCGCTGCCCTCCCGGGCACGAGTCGTCGTCATCGGCGGCGGCGTGATCGGCACCAGCGTCGCCTACCACCTCACCGGACTCGGCTGGACGGACGTGCTCCTGGTGGAGCAGGGCCGCCTCTCCAGCGGCACGACGTGGCACGCGGCCGGACTCGTGGGTCAGCTGCGGGCCTCGGAGAGCGGCACGCGACTCGTGCAGTACTCCACCCAGCTGTACGCCGAGCTCGAGGCCGAGGTCGGGCTGTCGACGGGCTACAAGCGCTGCGGCGGGGTCACCGTCGCCCGCACCGCCGACCGGATGACCCAGCTGCGGCGTACGGCGGCCAGTGCAGACGTCTACGGGCTGGAGTGCGCGCTGCTGACGCCCGGCGAGGCGAGGGAGCGCTACCCCGTCATGCAGGTGGAGGACCTGGCCGGCGCCATCTGGCTGCCCGGCGACGCAACCGCCAACCCGACGGACCTGACGCAGGCACTGGCGAGGGGCGCACGACAGCGCGGTGCCCGGATCGCGGAGCGGACCCGGGTCCTGGACGTCCTCGTCCGGGACGGCGTTGTGACCGGGGTCCGCACCGACGCCGGTGACGTGGAGGCAGAGGTCGTCGTCAACTGCGCGGGACAGTGGGCCAAGCAGGTCGGCGCCCTGGCCGGAGTCACCGTGCCACTGCACTCCGCCGAGCACTTCTACGTCGTGACCGAGCCGATCGACGGCGTACGCCCCGACCTGCCGATCCTGCGCGACCCCGACGGGTACACGTACTTCAAGGAGGAGGTCGGCGGTCTCGTCGTGGGCGGATTCGAGCCCGAGGCGAAGCCCTGGCTGGCGCCGGACCAGATCCCCTACCCGTTCGAGTTCCAGCTCCTCGAGGAGGACTGGGAGCACTTCTCTGTGCTGATGGAGAGCGCGATGCTGCGGATTCCCGCGCTCCGGGAGGCGGGTGTGCGCAAGTTCTACAACGGCCCCGAGAGCTTCACTCCCGACAACCAGTTCATCCTGGGCGCGGCGCCGGAGACCCGGAACTTCTACGTGGGCGCGGGCTTCAACTCGGTTGGCATCGCGTCAGCCGGCGGTGCCGGTCGTGCACTGGCCGAGTGGATCGTCAACGGTGAGGCGACCACGGACCTCACGGCCGTCGACATCCGCCGCTTCGCCCGGTTCAACGGCAACAACCGCTGGTTGCGCGACCGGGTCGCGGAGGTGCTCGGGCTGCACTACGAGATCCCGTGGCCCAACCGCGAGATGCGGACGGCTCGGCCCTTTCGGCGTTCCCCGCTCTACCACCTGCTCGAGCAGTCCAACGCGAGCTTCGGCAGCAAGATGGGCTGGGAGCGCGCCAACTTCTTCGCTCCGCCGGGCACACCGCCGGCCATCGACTACACCTGGTCGAAGCCGACCTGGCTCCCGTGGGTCGCAGCCGAGCACGCCAACACCCGCACCCATGTCACCGTGTTCGACCAGTCGTCGTTCTCGAAGTACCTCGTCGTGGGACCCGATGCCGAACGGGCACTCCAGTGGCTGTGCACCGCAGACGTCGCGGTGCCCCCGGGACGCACCGTCTACACCGGGATGCTCAATGCCCGCGGCACCTACGAGTCGGACGTCACCGTCACCCGGGTCAGCGCGACGGAGTACCTCGTCGTGAGCAGCGCCGCCACGACCGAGCGCGACCAGGACCACATGAGGCGCAACCTGCCCCCGGGATGCTCCGCCACGGTCGTCGACCTGACGTCGAGCTGTGCGGTGCTGGGTGTGATGGGACCACGCTCCCGCGATCTCCTGTCGCGTCTGACGAGCGCCGACCTGTCGGCCGAGGCCTTCGCGTTCGGCACGAGCCGGGAGATCGACCTCGGCCATGCCACGGTCCGCGCCACGCGGATCACCTATGTCGGTGAGCTCGGCTGGGAGCTGTACGTCCCCACCGAGTTCGCGGTCGGCGTGTACGACGACCTGTTCTCGGTCGGCGCCGATCTCGGTGTGGCCGACGGCGGCTACTACGCGATCGAGTCCCTCCGGCTCGAGAAGGGCTACCGGGCGTTCGGTCGCGAGCTGACCCCCGACCACACGCCGGTCGACGCCGGCCTGCTGTTCGCCTGCAAGCTCAGGACCGACATCCCCTTCCTCGGACGCAGCGCGGTCGAACGGGCCAGAGCGGATGGCGCCCGCCGCAGGCTCGTCTCCTTCTCGGTCGACGACCCGGACACCATGGTGTGGGGAGGTGAGGCCGTGCTGCGCAACGGTGTCGTCGCGGGACAGGTCACCTCCGCGACCTGGGCCGCGACCCTCGGCACCGGCGTGGGCCTGGCCTACGTCTGGGACCGTGCCGGCGGCCCGGTCGCCGTCGACTGGGTGCGGGCGGGGTCGTACGAGGTCGCGGTCGGCTCCGACCTGCGTGCGATCTCGGTGTCCCTGCGACCCCTGATCGACCCCGAGGGGCTCAGCATCAGAGCCTGAGGTCGCAGAGCTACAACCCCGGGACCCTGATCAGCGCGAGTTGGCCACCCTCGCGCTTGTAGGTGAAGTCGGGTTGGCCGTCGGCGTTGTTGTCGTCGCCCGGCGCCTGCTCGACCCACAGCGTGTGCGCCTGCACGTTGATGAGGAAGGCACCCGGCCCGAAGGCGGACGACGCGTCGACCACTCCCGTCGACTCCCAGGCTCCCCAGTTGCCGGGTGCCCGGCCGTCGACGTCGGTCGTGCCGCCGTCAGCAGACTGGTCGACCTTGACGATGACCTCCGGGGTGCCGGAGAACGGCGCGAACCAAAGGCGAGCCGTCGTGGCGTTCGCGTCGGTCGAACCGGACGGGAACTGCTGGCTCGACCCCGGGTCCTCGGTGATCAGCAGACCGGTCGCCGTCGACTCGAGATTGTCGGGCTGGTGCACCTCGGCCAGGGTCTTGACGGGGTTGTCGTCGCCCTCCACCAGCACGCTCAGCGACGTCACCCTCGTCGGATCGTCCTTGTCCAGCACCATCCGCCAGATCCGCCCGTTGGTGGAGCGGAAGTTGGGCGTGTCGAGGCTCTGGTCCGCACGTCGTCCTCGGCCCGAGTCGGCCAGGTAGACGACGTTGTGCATGCCGGGGCGCTTGTCGTAGGCGATGTCCTCGATGCGGACGAACTGGAAGACGTTGTTGATGTCGCTCCAGTACTCCAGCGCCCACTGCGGACCATCGATGCCCGTCGGTGTCGTCAGCCGCAGGTCCGTCTGCCAGCTGCCGTTGTTGGGGGGTGCCGGGAAGCCCACGTCGGCGGCCTTGAGGGTCGTGCCGTCGGCGTTCATCCCGGTGGCGATGTTCTTGGGCACCTTGATGAAGTGGCCCTCGACGTCGGTTCCGGACCCGGGGAGCACGTCGTAGTAGTTCTTCACGCCAGGCGTGTCCGACACGAACGCCCAGAGGTCGCCCTTGTCCTTCATCAGGGACTGGGAGTTGCGCGCGATGTAGGAGTAGAGCTGCGACTGCGCCGGCACCGCGCCCGCGGGGAAGACACCGGTCAGCGGCCCACTCGTGAACGTGTCGTCGCCCGAGAGCACGACCGGCTTGTCGTAGCCCGGGACGGGGACGGAGTTCTCGTGGTTGTGGCGGCCCATGCCGTAGATCGGGACGTGCCGACCGCTCTTCACGTCCAGGGCCACGACGACGCCGGCCTCCTGCTCGCCGGGATCCCCCGGGACCGGCGGCCACGAGGCTTCGTCGCGGTAGACGTAGTCCGGCGTCTCCTCGTTGGTGAACAGGGTGGGCCGACGGAAGCCCTCACGCTCGGTGGCGAGGTAGTTGGAGCAGAACCGCTGGTAGCCCTCGCTGCTGTCGATCACCATCTCCCCGCTCAACGTGGCGGCATCGGACCGGTTCAGCACGAGATGGCTCAGCTGGGCGTTGTCGAAGTCGTTCTCGCCGTTGGCGGCAGTGGGCGCAGCGGTCGAGTAGGGAAAGGGAATCTTGCTCGTCTCATGGTTCACGTAGACGTCGACCTGATCGTGGCGGCCGCGCAGCAGCGAGATCCCGTCGGGGATGGCCTCGAAGCGGTATCCGCTCGCGAGCGCGTCTCCGACGCTCAGCAGGGGCATCACCTCGACGCCGGCTCGAACCGGCGTCAGCATGGCGGGCCGCGACGTGCGGAAGCCGTCTGGGTGGTGATCGTCGTCGTGCGCGCCCGCCGGGGTGACCCCGCTCAGCGCCAGTGTCGCTGCCGCCGCTGCCGCCGCTGTCGCCGCCGCGAGAGTCCTGGATCGTCCCATGCCGCCACCCACTTCCGCCGTATGTGTGTGATCTTCGATGTCTAGCAGAGCCAGCATGATCAGTCCAGAGGCGTGACTGTCGCGCGTCGCCGACAGCCGACCACGGCTCCACCGTCGTTGATCCCCGACGCGTTCCCCGGCGTGTCGGGGTTGGTCATCGTCGAATCGGCGCGTTGCTGCGA
>NZ_JANPEO010000157.1:0-10039 GCF_031422975.1 Nocardioides sp.
GGTGCGGGCCGGTGCGGGGGGTGGTCATGGGAGTTCTTTCTGCTCGAGGGTGGCCCGGATCAGGCGTGGGGTGAGGTCCGGGCGGACCGTGTGCGCGCTGGCGACGGTGAGCGCGGCGGCGGCGTGCCCGAAGCGGGCGGCCTGTTCGGGGGTGCCGCCGTCGAGCAGGACGTGGCAGAAGGCGGCGAGCATCGAGTCGCCGGCGCCGGTGACGTCCTCGACGTCTGCTCGCAGGGCCGGGATCTCGATCAGCTCGTCGGTGGTGAGGAGCCACGACCCGCGCCCGCCCATGCGGATCCACACGAGCTCGACGCCGCGGGCGTGCAGGGTCGCGGCGGCCGTACGCACCTGGCGGTCCGTGCGCGTCGGCAGGTCGGTCAGCGCCGCGAGCTCGTCGCGGTTGGGGGTCACGGCGTAGAGGCGGGAGTCCAGCGCGTCCTTGAGCGCTGCCGCCTTGGGGACGCTCACGGGCTCGAAGATGGTGCGCACGCCGCCGGACAGGTCCAGCGCATGCTCCAGGGCGTCGCGGCGGAGGTTGCCGTCGAGCACGAGCACGCCGGCCGAGGCGATCACGTCGCGCGCGGCCTGCACCTGGTCGGGCCCGAGCTCGGCGGTGGCGGCCATGTCGGCGATCGCGACGATGAGCTCGCCGTCCACATCGAGGACCGCGGTGTACGTGCCGGTGGGTCGGTCGGTGCGCGCGACGTGTTCGATGCGGACGCCTGCGGCGGCGGTGTGGCTCAGGAGGTTCTCGCCGAGCGGGTCGCGACCGACGACGCTGACCAGGTGTACGCGGTCGCCGAGCCGGGCGAGGTTCTCGGCGATGTTGCGCGCGACCCCGCCCGGCGCCATCGAGCCGTGGCCCGGGTTGCTGGTGTGACTGGTGGCGCGGGCCTGGCTGCGGGCCTTGAGGTCCATGTTGGCGCCGCCGATCACGACCGCGCCCGGGCTCTCGGCCAGGACGTAGCCGCGGCCGAGGATGACGCCCTTCTTGCCGAGGTTGGAGATGTGCACGTTGATCGAGGCGCGGGTCGTGCCGAGCGCTGCGGCGAGTGCCTCCGAGCCCATGAGGGGGTCACGGCGCAGCAGGTCCAGGATCTGTTCCTCGCGGTCGGTCAGCACCTCATGAACATAAAGGACACTTAGTGCAATAAGCAAATGAGAGTTGCGAGTTCCCCACAACCCTGGACCGACGAAAGGGTGTCAGCGGCGACGGAGGAACGACGCCGGGTTGAGCGGCGCGAGCGCGATCCGCCAGGCGGGCGACCTGGCGGCGAGGCGGCGACGCTGGTCGTCGACCTTGTCCCAGAACGGCGCAGCGGACGGCGGCTCCGTCGGTGTGAAGACCGCGACATCGGCCTCCCGCGCCAGGGCCGTCGGCACTCCGAGGGCCCTCGCCTGAGCGGGTCGCGTGCTGTGGGGTGGTACGCCGACACCGAGATCGCGCGCCGTGTCGAGCAGCTCGTCCCAGCCGCCCAGATAGGCCGCCGAGGCACGCGACGCCGTCCGGCGGCGCTTGCGCCGGACCCCCTTGGCGACCGGAATCAGCGCCACCGACGCGGGCACGAGCAGGAGCAGCGGCCAGCGCGGCAGGGGCACGTCGCGCCTGTCCTGCTGGGCGGGAAGCTCGGGCTCGGGCAGGTCCTCGGGCTGCTGCTCCTCCGGGCGGGTCGGCTCCTCCCGCTCGGGCGGCAGCTTGACCGGGGCCAGCTTCACGTCGTCGCGCCGGGGCGCGCGGTGGCTCATGAACTCGGCCGTCTCCAGCACCCGCCACGAGCCGTCGGCGACGCGGATCTCCACCCAGGCGTCGAGGTGCTTGCCCTTGATCACACCGTTCTTCTCCAGCACGGTGCCCACCGCGACGCGCGCCGGGACGCCGAGCCGGTTGGCGAGCAGCGCCATCGTGGCGGCGTACTGCTCGTCGTTGCCCACCATCGCCGGCGCGTTGACGAAGCCCTCGTCGAGCCGCAGCGAGTCCTGGCCGGCCTCGAACCGCGCCTCCCAGCCGAAGACGCCGTCGCTGTAGCGGCCGCGCACCCGCAGCCGGTCGGCGATCTTGAAGACCGCCTGCATGTCGGTCCTGGCGCCGAGCGACCAGGCCTGGGCCGGGACGTCGAGGAACGCCGCTGCGTCTCGCAGGGTGGTGTCGGGCGTCGGCCACGGGCGCATCCGCTCGTTCAGCCGGTCGGCCACCGCGATGGCCGAGATGACGTAGTCCTCGCGGACGTCGAGGCCCCCGGGCAGCAGGGCGGTGTCGGTGGCCCGGTTGTAGCGCAGGTCCGGGAGGCGGTCGGTGGCGTAGTCGTCGTAGAACTCGAAGGCCTGCATCGCCCCGATCGTCGGCACCCACGGCAGGTCCCAGCGGTTGCGCACGAAGAAGGTGTACAGCTCCTCCTGTCCGGCCGCCGGGTTGTCGATGCGGGACGAGACCCGCATGAAGCGGTCGGAGAAGTCCGTGGGGCCGGTGTCGTTGGCGGCGTACCAGCGTGTGCCGTCGTAGCGGTCGAGCACCGCCACCCGCACGCGGGTGCCCGCCTTGGCGCCGCGCACGCGGAAGAGCTTGGTGTCCGCGAGGTTGTCGTAGACGCCGGGGCCCTGGTCGCGGAAGCGACGGAACGCCGACAGCGGGGTCTCGATGTACGCCGCGTCGTAGGGCGTCACCACTTCGCGCAGCACGAGCCGGCGCTCCGGCGCGATCGAGTGGATGAACGGAAGCGTGGCCGCGGCCACCACCCCGACGACCACCAGCGCCGACACGACACGACCGAGGGGCACCACGCCCAGGCTGGGGTCGGCCGTGCGACCGGCCTCGATCCGCATCCCGCGATGGCCGATCCAGGCCAAGGCCACTGCGCCGAAGGCCACGCCCTGGAGCACCACCGAGAACGCCTGCGGGAAGCCGAGGAACAGCACCAGCACGAGCATGACGAACAACGGCAGTACGGGCAGCGCAGCGCGCCGGCTGCGCAGCGCCATCGCGGTGGCCGTGCAGGTCAGGAAGTAGGTCAACGCGTAGGGGATCAACAGCACCGCGCCGGCGCTGTCCACCGGCGGGGCGGTCTCGACGAGCGCGAGCCACGAGGTCGCGGTGCCGAACAGCACCCGGTTGATCACCTCGGCGTCCGGGATCCCCAAGAAGAGCCCCGAGGCACCGAGCGCGAGCCCACCGGCGGTGAGCAGGTAGATCACCGACATCGACTCCAGGACGATGTCGAGACCCAGCCGGACGGTGATGACCAGGAGCGCCCAGCTCATCCCGATCCCGGTGCCGACGGCGGCCACCACGAGCCAGCGGTAGCCCGCGAACGTGGGCCAGAGGCCGCTGATCGCGATCGCGGTCAGGACAGCGATCGCCAACAGGTCGATGCCGGCGTAGCGGGGCAGGGGGCGTGCCTGGAAGCTCATGACGAGGCCGCCATCACGCCGGGGAGCTCGGCCAGCGAGCCGACCATGACGACCTCGTAGCCGTGCTGGCGCAGCACGGACGGGGTGTCGCCCGGGGCGGCACGCAGCACGACGCAGCGGGTCTCGGCCGGCACCCGCACCAGCGCCGCGGCCAGGGCGTCGAGGTCCGGGGCGGCGGAGCCGGTGACGACGAACAGCAGGCTGGTGTCCGGGGCGAGGATGATCGCCTGGTGGATCTCGCCGGCGAGCGGCTCCGCGTCCGGATCCCGCTGCACGCGACAGGTGGCGTCCAGCACCGTGGTGGCCGGCACGGAGGTGATCTGCTCGCGGCCGCTGAGCAGGCTGATGTCGTACTCCTCCCGGGCAGCGCACATCACCAGCGAGGCGGCGATGGAGACGCCGAGCTCGTACTCGTCGTCGGAGAGGTAGGAGCCGGGGGTCGGGTCGAGCACGACGGTGGCGTGGTTGCGGCGGGTGTCGTGGTACTGCCGCACCAGCAGCTCGCCGGCGCGGGCCGACGAGCGCCAGTGCACGTGCCGCAGGTCGTCGCCGGGGACGTACTCGCGCAGCGCGTGGAAGGCCAGGTCGCTCATCGAGACGCGGTCGCTGGGGACACCCTCCAGGTCACGCACCTGCCCGGAGCCGAGCGTGGACAGCAACGCCATCCGCGGCCGGACGTAGAGCTCGATCGGGTCGCACCACTGGACCGCCCTGCGCAGCAGGCCGAGGGGATCGGTGCGTACGGCGGTCGCCGGGCCGACGTCGTGCACACCGCGCTCGAGGTCCTCGACCACCACGTCGTGGCCGACGCGTTCGGTCGGGCTCATGGTGGGCATGCGCAGCCACGAGACGCGCTCGCCGACGGGAAGCCGGACGAGCGGCTGCCACAGCGAGAGCCGACCGTCGTTGACGGCGGACAGCGTGATGTCCACCCGCTCGCCTGCCACCGCCCGGGGGGGACGCAGCGCGAGCGACGCCCGCACCCGCATCGGGATCAGCAGCCACGGGACGGCGAGCAGCACCGCCAGCGCGCACATCAGCGCGACCAGGCGCAGCTCGACGATGTCGGCGTAGGCCGAACCGGCCCACGCGGCGAGCGCGAGCGCGATCACCGCCCGCCCGGTGGCGGTCGGCACGCGCAGCAGCGCGAGTGCCCCTCGGGCCGGCCGGACCCACGCGCCGGACATGGTCAGTCGCGCGCAGTCGGGGGCTCGACGGAGCCCAGCAGTCGCTCGATCACGTCATCGACCGAGACGCCGCTGAACTGAGCCTGCGGGTCGAGCAGCAGTCGGTGACACAGGACGGGCGGGGCCAGCGTGGTGATGTCGGAGGGCACCACGGTGGTCCGGCCGTCGGCGGCCGCCCAGGTCTTGGCGACCCGGACCAGGGCCAGGCAGCCGCGCGCGGAGAGCCCCATCTTCACGTGCGGCAGCACGCGGCTCGCCTCGGCGAGCTGGCGCACGTAGCGCACGACCGCGCGGTCGACGTACACCTCTCCGGCCAGGCGGGTGAGGTCGGTGACGACCTGGCGGCTCGCGACCGGCGTCACCAAGGAGGCGCGGTCGCGCACCGCCGAGCCGAGGAGGAGCTCCTCGGTGGCGTCGGCGTCGGGATAGCCGACCGAGGTCTTCATCAGGAAGCGATCGAGCTGGGCCTCGGGCAGGCGGTAGGTGCCGGCCTGCTCGATCGGGTTCTGGGTCGCGATCACCATGAAGGGATGCGGCACGTCGTGGGTGATGCCGTCGACGGTGACGTGCCCTTCCTCCATCACCTCGAGCAGCGCGGCCTGGGACTTGGGCGAGGCACGGTTGATCTCGTCTGCAAGCACGATGTCGTGGAAGATCGGACCCTGGTGGAAGTCGAAGGTCCCCTTGTGCTGGTCGTAGACGGTGACGCCGGTGACGTCGGTCGGCAGCAGGTCGGGCGTGAACTGGATCCGGGCGTGCGTGCCCTCGATGGTGTTGGACAGGGCCCGAGCCAGCATCGTCTTGCCCGTGCCGGGCAGGTCCTCGAGCAGCAGGTGGCCCTCGGAGAGCAGGCAGGTCAGCGCGAGGCGGACCACGTGGTCCTTGCCGAGCACGGCCAGACCGATGTTGTCGGCCATTGCGGAGAACGCCGAGGCGAACCACGTCGCCTGCTCGCTGGTGAGCGAACCGGTCGTGGCCGTCGCGGTGCCAGTCGTGGCAGTCATGTGTGGTGGGCCCTCTCCAGCGTGATCGCCTGACGCGATCCAGTCGTGTCGAAGGGTACGCGGGCTCACGCCGTACGTGTGCCGGGTGGCAGACTCACCGCGTGAATTTCCCGAGCTCGCCGCTGGCCTGCCTGACGGCCGCGGCGGCGGTCCTCGCCCTCGCGGGATGCGGTGATCGCGAGCTCACGGCGCAGGACCTGCCCACCGAGCCCACGCCGACGATTGCGGCGTACGCGCCGGGCGACGAGGTCCCCCCCGGGCAGGCCGCGCTGACGCTGGTCCCGGCCGACGCCAGCGTGGTCACCGTCACCGACTTCGACGAGTCGCGGGCGAGCCTCGGGGTGCCCGACCTGACCAGCGGCGACCTGATGACCGACCGCAACGACTACTGGGAACGAGCCCGGCGCGAGAGCGTGCTGCTCGCCGAGGGCATGTTGCGGGCGGACACCTCCCGGCTGATGCTCGACTACGGCTTCACCCAGGACGACGTCGACTGGGAGGCGCACTTCACCACCCCGACCGGTGCCGGCTGGATCCTGGCCTTGCGTCCCGACCTCGACCTGGCGCCGGTCCAGCGGGCCGTGACGGACGGGGTCGCCGGCCTGGCGGGCGGGGTGGTCGACCCCGCTCGGCATCTCGTCTCGGCCGGTGCGGCCACGGCCGACGAGGACACGTGGGGCACCATCGAGGGCATCGCCGACCTGACCGGTGACACACCGGCCGAGTCGACGTACTACCGATCCGGGTGCGTGCCGTTGGGTACGGCGCTGGGGCCGGACGCCGACGCGGAGGACCAGGAGGCCGTGGTGAGCGCACACGACCCGACCGCCCTGGAACCACTGGCCCGATTCGCGGTGAGCTTCGCCGACGGCGTGGCCACCGCGCGGCTGGGACCGGACCGCACAGACCTGTTCACCCGCTCCGCCCTCGCCACGGACTTCCCGAGGATCGGGTCGATCGGCTTCGGCGACGCCTTCACCATGCCGGTGGTGGATCCGTCGACCGGGCGCATCGGCTACGCCGTCGCCGGGCCGCACGCCGCCGCTGCGGCGACGCTGACCGAGCTGTTGCCGTTCGCGGTCTGCAACGAGGTCACGCCGATGGAAGAGCCCGCCGGCCTGTGAAGCGCCTGATCGGATTCACCGCCCTCGCCCTGGTCCTGGTCGCGATCGCCGGCGCGCTGGGAGCCTGGCAGCTCCGGGCGTGGCAGGACCGGCGCGAGTCCGAGGCGCGTGACCTCACCCAGCTGACGCCGGTGCCGCTGAGGGAGGTGATGGGCCCGGACGACCCGTTCCCCGGCACCGACCTGGGTCGGCCGGTGAGCCTGGAGGGCGAATGGCTGCCGGGGGGCGCCTTCTACGTCTCGGACCGGGAGCACGCCGGCACCGCCGGCCTGTGGCTGGTCGTCCCGCTGGCCGTCGGCGCGGCCACCGACCCGGCCATTCCCGTCGTGCTGGGGTGGACCGAGGACGTGGACCCCTCCCTCGTCCCGACCGGAGCCGGGTCACTCACCGGGTGGCTGCAGCCACCGGAAGGCAACGGCTCCTTCGACGACGACCCCAGCGACGACGTCGTACCCCAGCTCCGCACCGCCGACGCGATCCAGCGCGTCGACAACGACCTCTACAGCGCCTACGCCGTCGCCACCTCGCCGAGCGCCGGCTTGTCGCCGGCGCCGCTCGACGCGCTGCCCGAAGTGGGCTGGTTCTCCGCGCTGCGCAACCTGCTCGACGCCCTGGAGAGGTGGTTCTTCGGCGGGTTCGCGGCGTTCGTGTGGTGGCGCTGGCTGCGCGACGAGCAGGCGGTGCGGACGGCGGCGTCGGCGGCCCGTCAGATCGATGATGCGCCGTCGGTAGATTGACCGCGTGCGCAACCTCTTCCTCACCTACCGCGCGCTGGCCCTCGTCGTCGGCGTCCTCCTGTTGGCACTCACGGTGGGGATGGTGTTCAAGTCCGCCCTGACCGAGGGGACCGACCTGCAGACCTTCGGCGACAGCCTCACGGGCACCGTCGCACTGATCCACGGCTGGGTCTACATCGTTTACGTCGTGGTGGCGTTCCTGCTGTCGCGGCGAGCGGGCTGGTCGCTCGGCTATCTCGTGCTGATGCTGCTCGCGGGGTTGATCCCGGTCCTGATCTTCTGGGTCGAGCACAACGTGGTGACGCGGTTGCGTGCCGAGCACGCAGAGCTGCGCTGACGTGACCACGGCCTTCGTGCTCGGCGGCGGCGGCGTGCTCGGCGCCGTCGAGGTCGGCATGCTTCGGGCCCTCTTCGAGCGCGACATCGTCCCCGACCTGGTGCTCGGCACCAGCGTCGGCGCCCTGAACGGTGCGATGGTCGCCCGGGACCCGTCGATCGACGTCATCGAGCACCTGACCGACCTCTGGGCGATGACCGCCCAGTCGCGCGCCTCCGCCGGCCCCGAGCTGTTCCGCGACCGGCCGTTGCGGACCGTACGCCGGGTGGTGGCCACCGGCGGCACGCATGTCTTCTCCTCCAAGCCGCTGCGCGAACGGCTGGTCGACGAGTTCGGCGACCTCACCTTCGAGGACCTGCCGATCACCTTCGGGGTGTGTGCCGCCAGCATCGAGCGCGCCGCCGAGCACTGGTTCACCAGCGGCCCGCTCGTGCCCGCCATCGTGGCGAGCGCCGCCGTCCCGGGCCTGCTGCCGCCGGCCCTGGCGACGACGGAGTACGGCGAGGAGCACTTCCTCGACGGCGGCATCGTGAACTCCATCCCGGTCGGCCGGGCCGTGGCCCTGGGCGCCACCCGGATCTTCGTGCTCCAGGTCGGCCGGATCGACCGACCCCTCGCGCCCCCGAAGCGTCCGTGGGAGGTGGCCCGGGTCAGCTTCGAGGTGGCGCGGCGGCACCGCTTCCAGCGGGAGATGTCCGAGATCCCGGACGAGGTCGAGGCGCACGTTCTGCCGGCCGCGGGCACGTCCCCCAAGGACGACACCATGCTGGCCTTCCGCGACTTCGACTCCGTGCAACGTCGCATCGATGCGACGTACGACGCCTCCGGGGCCTACCTCGACGAGCACCTGGCAGACCAGTGAGCCGGGGACCGGGTTGATCTGGGCGCTGCGGCGGCTGGTGATCGCGCCGGCCGTCGTGCTGCTGACGGTGCTGCTCTGGGTGAGCCTGCCGCTGTGGCTGATCGTCGCGGCCGCGCTGGCGCCACTGCTGCGAGGCCGGTGGCGGGCACTGCGGCTGCTGTGGGTGCTGATCCTCTACCTGAGCGCCGAGTCGCTGCTGCTGCTCGTGCTGCTCGGCCTGTGGCTGGCGTCCGGCTTCGGGTGGCGGCTGCGGTCGCCGTACTTCCAGGGCATCCACTACGACCTGGTGCAGTGGGTGCTGGTGGTGTTCTTCCGCGAGGCGCGGCGTGTGCTGGCGCTGAAGATCCGCACGGACGGCCCGGCGCCGGTCCCGCACCCGACCGAACCGATCCTGGTCTGCTGCCGGCACGCGGGCCCGGGCGACTCGTTCATGTTGATGTATGCGCTGTTGCACTGGTACAACCGCGAGCCGCGCGTGGTGCTCAAGGACACCTTGGCGTGGGACCCGGCGATCGACGTGCTCCTCAACCGCATCCCGGCGTCCTTCATCTCGGCCAACCCGGGACCGGGGGAGGACTTCGAGACCAAGATCGCGCGGCTGGCCAGTGACCTCGACGCCAACGACGCGTTCGTGATCTTCCCTGAGGGGGGCAACTTCACCCCCGCGCGCCGCGACCGCGCGATCGCCCGGCTGCGCAGGCTCGGGCTGGAGCGGATGGCTGAGCGCGCCGAGCAGATGACCAACGTGCTGGCGCCCCGACCCGGCGGCTTCCTGGCCGCGCTGGACGCGGCGCCCGAGGCCGACGTCGTGCTCGTCGCGCACACTGGGCTCGACCACATGCTCACGATCACCGACGTCTGGCGCGAGCTCCCGATGGACAAAGAGCTCATCATGCGCTGGTGGGAAGTGCCCCGCGCGGAGATCCCGGCCGATCGCGACGAGCGGATCGAGTGGCTCTTCGGCTGGTGGGAGAAGATCGACGCCTGGATCGACGACAACAGGCCGCGGGACCTGCCCCGGCGCTGAGCTCTCAGAGGAGCCCCCGCTGGGCGGGGACTCCTCTGCGAGGCGTTGTCAGTCCTTGTGCTCCGGCACGTCGTCGACGTCGATGATCTGCGCGGGAGCATCGGGCGTCGTGACCTCGTGCGGGGTCTTGGCGGCGTCGCTGATCGCCTCGCCCGGAGCGCCGCCGGCCACGTCGTCGGTCGTCTCGCCGGTCTGCTCTCCGGCCGTGTCGTGAGCCACGTCATCGCCACCGTCCGCAGCAGCCGGCTCGACCGGCGCGGCCGGGGTTGCGGGTGCTGGAGGGGGCGTCGGCACGTAGGAGGACTGCCAGTTGCTGCTACCCGCCGACTGCTGGCGCAGCTTGGCGAACACCGCAC
>NZ_JANPEO010000158.1:0-3233 GCF_031422975.1 Nocardioides sp.
GAGCCGCAGTGCTGCCTCGGCCGAGGCGAGCCGCTGCTCCGGGTCGACCACCAGGAGCCGCTCCAGCAGGGGTCGCAGGGGGCCGGAGCCGATCGCGCCCTGCCGCTCCGGTGGCAGCCCGGTGACGAGCTGGAGCCCGACCCGACCCACGGAGTAGAGGTCCTGGCTCGGGTCGGGCAGGGCGCCGCGCGCCTGCTCGGGCGCCATGTAGCCCTCGGTGCCGATCGCCCCGGGGACGGTGGTGTAGCGGGCGTCCGCGATCGGGGCCGCGACGCCGAAGTCGCCGAGTCGCAGGTGCGGTCGTGGACCGTCGGTCGGCTGGAGCAGCAGGTTGGCCGGCTTCACGTCGCGGTGCACCAGTCCGGCGGCGTGCACCGCGGCGAGCGCCAGGAGGAGCTGCTCGAGGAGCAGTGCGGCGTACCCCACCGGGAGGGGGCCGTGCTCGTCGAGCAGGTCTTGCACGCAGCCGCCGGGCACGAGGTCCATCGCCAGGACGACGAGGTGGTCGTCGGCGGCCCAGCTGATGGGCGCCACGACGTGCGGATGGCGCACGCGCACGGCCTGCTCGCGGACGAAGCGGATGAGCAGGGCCGCGTTGTGGTGGCCGAGCACCTTGACCGCCACGATCGCGCCGGTGCGCTCGTCGCGGGCCCGCCAGACCGAGCCCATGCCGCCCACGCCGATCTGGTCGAGCATCCGGTAGCGGCCGGCGATCACGGTGTGGTGGAGGGGCGCCGTACGCATGCCCACGACCGTAATCGCGTGCCGGTGTCCGTGCGGTCGGTCATCCACAGGATGGGGTTGCCCCGTGGTGCCGGCGTGAGGTGACGTGCAGATTGTCCGCAGGGCGCGGCGCGCTGTTAACCTTGCCTGTCGCCCCCGTCCAGTGGGGGCACATCCTCCTGCCACGGAACGTCCGTGGCCGCCTTGAGTCCGAAGGAGGTAGACACGCATGACGCGTGCCTACGAAGTGATGGTGATCCTCGACCCCAGTCTTGAGGAGCGCACCATCGAACCGTCCCTCGACAAGTACCTCAACGTCATCCGCAAGGACGGCGGCACTGTCGACAAGGTCGACGTGTGGGGTCGTCGTCGTCTGGCCTATGAGGTCAAGAAGAACGCCGAGGGCATCTACGCCGTCATCTCGCTGACCGCCGAGCCGGCCACGGTCAAGGAGTTCGACCGCCAGCTCACGCTCAACGAGTCCATCCTGCGTACGAAGGTCCTGCGTCCCGACGCCAAGTGAGGCGTGCCCCCAGGGGCACACTCAAGGACCAATGTCGGTGGGCGCCGCCATGGTGGCCACCAACAACACTGATCAGCTGACTTAGGGAGACCTGACATGGCAGGCGAGACGATCATCACCGTCGTCGGCAACCTCGTCGACGACCCGGAGCTGCGCTTCACCCCCTCGGGTGCGGCCGTGGCCAACTTCCGGATCGCGTCGACCCCCCGCACGTTCGACAAGCAGAGCAACGAGTGGAAGGACGGCGATGCGCTGTTCTTGTCCTGCTCGGTGTGGCGCCAGGCTGCGGAGAACGTTGCCGAGTCCCTCCAGCGCGGCATGCGTGTCGTGGTGCAGGGCCGGCTGAAGTCTCGTCAGTACGAGACTCGCGAGGGCGAGAAGCGCACCGTCTTCGAGATCGAGGTCGAAGAAGTCGGTCCGTCGTTGAAGTACGCCACCGCCAAGGTCACGCGCGCCAACCGCTCCAGCGGCGGCGGCGGCTTCGGCAGCCAGGGCGGCTCTGCTGGTGGGTCGGCTCCGGCCGACGACCCGTGGGCCACGCCCGCTCCCGCGCAGGGTGCCGGTTACGGCGCTGCGCAGGGTGGCGGCCAGCCGGCCCAGGGCGGCAACCAGGGCGGGTCCTACGGCGGCAGCGCTCCTGCTCCCGCCAACGACCCGTGGGGTGCCCCCGGCGTCGGCGGCTCCGCCGAGCCTCCCTTCTGATCAACACCCATCCGAAGACACCTCAACCATTCCGCCCCTGTCGATGGCAGGGCCGGGCTTCTAGAAAGGGAGCACCACAATGGCCAAGGCAGTTATTCGCAAGCCGAAGAAGAAGGTTTGCCAGTTCTGCAAGGAGAAGGCGACCGGCGTCGACTACAAGGACGCCACGCTCCTCCGCAAGTTCATCTCCGACCGAGGCAAGATCCGCGCGCGTCGCGTGACCGGCAACTGCGTCCAGCACCAGCGGGACGTGGCGATCGCGGTCAAGAACGCCCGCGAGGTCGCACTGCTGCCCTACACGTCCACCGGTCGCTGAGAGGAGCACGAGAAATGAAGCTCATCCTGACGCAGGAAGTTGACGGCCTCGGCGCCCCCGGCGACGTGGTCGAGGTCAAGGACGGCTACGGCCGCAACTACCTCATCCCGCGGGGCCTCGGCCTTCGCTGGACCCGTGGTGGCGAGAAGACCATCGAGTCGATCAAGGCTGCTCGCCTCTCGCGGGCCGCTCGCGACTCGGACCACGCGGTCGAGATCAAGAACAAGCTCGAGCAGGGTCCGGTCAACGTCAAGGTCCGTTCCGGTGTGGGTGGTCGCCTGTTCGGCGCCGTCACCACCGCCGAGATCGCCGACGCCATCGGCGAGGTCTCCGGCGAGAAGGTCGACCGCCGCACCATCGTGGTGGCCAACCCGATCAAGTCGCTCGGCGCCCACGAGGTGTCGGTCAAGCTGCACGACGAGGTGTCCGCCACGGTGGCCCTCAACGTCGTCGCAGGCTGACCACCGACTCCACGCACATCCAGTCCGGCCCGCCGCCTCCTCGGAGGTGGCGGGCCGGACAGCGTCTGCTTCTGCGTCAGCCTGCGCGCCTGCGTCATGGGCGGTGGTCGTCCCAGCAACCACCCGCCATGACGTACGCCGAGGCGGTGGTCCTCAAGCGAAGTGCCGCGGTCCCCGCCACTCCCACAGTTCGTGGGTGGGCGAGGACCGCGGTCTTCGTCGAGCGTCTCAGCTGGCTGAGATCAGCGCAGGACCCTGAACTTCTGTGTGTCCCTGCTTCGCTTCACGGTGTCGGAACCGAGGTACTTGACCGTGACCGTGTGCTTGCCGGCCCTGAGACCCTTCCGGATCTTCAGCGCAGCCTTGCCGTCCCGGAGCTCGACGGTGCGCTTCTTGCCGTCGACCTTGATCACGACCTTGCCGGTGACGGCGACGTCAGCCGTGACCCGGACCTTGAACGTGACCTTCTCGCCGGCCTCGGGCCTGGCCGGCTTGACCTTGACCCTGG
>NZ_JANPEO010000159.1:0-3835 GCF_031422975.1 Nocardioides sp.
CACGCCGTCAAGGCCGGACACGTCGAGGCCAGCGGCCTGCGGGGCGCGTGCGCGGAACAGGTTGGAGGTCGGCTTGGCCAACCGGACGGGGGCGGCACCCGGCAGTGCGACGTACGACTCCAGGAGCCGCGCGACGCCCTCCCGGTGTCGATCCCACCCGACTGCGGTGCGCACCACTCCACGCTAGCGCGTTCGGATAGTCAGGTTAAGAGGGTCGAGCCGATCGCACCGCGAACGTCGCCCACGTGCACGGGCACCCCGGTGCCGGCGAACTCCCGGGCGGCGACCACCGACGGGGTGTCCGTGGATGAGGTGAGCACGACTCCCGCCTCCAGGCCGCGCGAGCCCGACGCGATCGCCATCGCGACGCACACGTCGAGCGCCGCCAGCGCGAGCGACGGCAACGCCACCGTGGCGGCGGCGTAGGTCCGCCCGTCGAGATCGCGCACGGCGGCACCCTCGGCCGCGGCGGTCCGGGCCCGCGTGGCCCGGGCGAGGGTGACCAGCTTCTGGTCCTCGCTCGACAGCGTCGGCTCGCTCTGGTCAGTCATCGCCGTCCTCCTGCTCGTCCTCGGGCTCCTCGGGCACCACCACACTGATCAGCACCGTGCCGATCTTGTTGCGCCGCCCGGTCTGGCGCTCCGCCTCGAAGCGGAGTCCGTGGCACTCCACCACCGACCCCGGGATGGGCACGCGGCCGAGGTGCTTGGCCATCAGGCCACCGACGCTGTCGACCTCTTCGTCGTGGACCTCGATGCCGACGACCTCGTCGAGATCGTCCACGGGGAAGCGTGAGGAGACCCGGTACGTCGAGTCGTCGACGTACTCCACCTCGATCTCGTCCTCGTCGTACTCATCGGTGATCTCCCCGACGATCTCCTCGAGGACGTCCTCGATGGTCACGATGCCGGCCGTGCCGCCGTACTCGTCGATGACGACGGCGATGTGCTGGCGCCGGGCCTGCAGCTCGGTCAGCAGCGAGTCGACCGGCTTGGACTCCGGCACCCAGTGAGCAGGGCGCATCACCTCGTCGACGCGCTGGGTGAACTCGACGTCGGGCTGCTCGAAGTCACGCCGGACGATGTCCTTGAGGTAGGCGATGCCGACGACGTGGTCGAGGTTCTCATCGATGACCGGGACCCGGGAGAAGCCGCTGCGCAGGAACAGCGACATCGTCTGGCGCAGGTTCTTGTGCCGCTCGATGTAGACGACGTCGGTGCGCGGGACCATCACTTCACGGGTGGTCGTGTCGCCGAGCTCGAAGACCGAATGGATCATCTTGCGCTCCCCGGACTCGATCACCGCCGACGCCTCGGCGAGGTCGACGAGCTCGCGGAGCTCGGTCTCGGTGGAGAACGGTCCCTCGCGGAAGCCCTGGCCGGGCGTGAGGGCGTTGCCGAGCAGGATCAGCAGCTGTGGGATCGGCCCCAGGATCGAGGTGACGAACGACAGGGGCCCGGCCGCGACCAGCGCGACCGTGGCGTCGTGCTGGCGGCCGAGGGTGCGCGGGGCCACCCCGATCGCGACGAACGAGACCAGCAGCATGGAGCCGACGGCGGTGAGGTAGGCGGGCCAGAAGTCGCCGTCGTAGAGGTCATGGATCCACAGCGCGACCATCACGATCGCGGCCGTCTCGCACAGCAGCCGCAGGAGCAGGGCGGTGTTGAGGTAGCGCGCCGGGTCCTCGAGGATCCGCACGAGGGGCCGCGAACCGGGCCGGCCCTCGTCCTCGAGCTCCTCGGCGCGGGCATGCGAGAAACCTCCGAGAGCGGCGTCGGCGGCGGAGAAGAGTCCGGCCATGAAGACGAGCAAGGCTGCTCCGAGGAGCAGCCACAGATCACCTATCACGGGGCCGGGACAGCGGATGGACCGCTGGACGGTGCACGTGGGGGGCCCGCCACTCCTCCAGCAACCGTTCCTGCAGGCCGAACATGTCCGTGTGCTCCTCAGGGGAGGCGTGGTCGTAGCCGAGAAGATGCAAGATGCCGTGGACGGTGAGCAGCTCGATCTCCGCGTCGCGCCCGTGGCCGGCCTCGAGGCCCTGGCGCTCGGCGATGGTCGGGCACAGCACCAGGTCGCCCAGGACGCCCTCCTCGGGATCCTCGGTGACCGTGCCGGGACGCAGCTCGTCCATCGGGAAGGCCAGCACGTCGGTGGGGCCCTCCTTCTCCATCCACTGCTCGTTGAGGAGCGCGATGGTGTCCTCGTCGACGGCCTTGATGCACAGCTCGGCCTGCGGGTGCACCCGCAGCCTGTCCATCACGAACCGGGACAAGGAGGAGAGGCGGCGTACGTCGAGGTCGGTGCCCGACTCGTTGAGGATCTCGATGCTCATGAGCGGGTCCCGAGGGGTCGGCCCTGCTCGGCGCGCGGTGTCGAGGCGTCGAACTCGTCGTAGGCCTCGACGATCTTGCCCACGAGCTTGTGCCGGACGACATCGCTGGCGGTGAGGCGGTTGAACGAGATGTCCTCGAGGCCGTCGAGGATGCCCTCGATGACCCGGAGGCCGGACTTCACTCCGCTGGGGAGGTCGACCTGGGTGACGTCACCGGTGACGACGATCTTGGAGCCGAAGCCGAGCCGGGTGAGGAACATCTTCATCTGCTCGGGAGAGGTGTTCTGCGCCTCATCGAGGATGATGAAGGAGTCGTTGAGCGAGCGGCCGCGCATGAAGGCCAGGGGGGCGACCTCGATGGTGCCGGCGGCCAGCAGCTTGGGGATCGACTCGGGGTCGACCATGTCGTGCAGCGCGTCGTAGAGCGGGCGGAGGTAGGGGTCGATCTTCTCGCTGAGCGTGCCGGGGAGATAGCCCAGCCGCTCCCCCGCCTCGACGGCCGGGCGGGTCAGGATGATCCGGTTGACCTGCTTGGCGTGCAGTGCCTGGACGGCCTTGGCCATCGCGAGGTAGGTCTTGCCGGTGCCGGCGGGGCCGATGCCGAAGGTGATCGTGTGCTTGTCGATGGAGTCGACGTAGTGCTTCTGGTTGACCGTCTTGGGGCGGATCGTGCGACCGCGGTTGCTTAAGATGTTGAGCGAGAGCACGTCGGCGGGCCGCTCCTTGGTCTCGGCCTTCATCATCGCGATGATGCGCTCGACGATCTCCTCGCTGACGCCCTGACCGGTGCGGATGATGGTGACGATCTCGTCGAGCAGACGCTCCGCGAGCGCGATCTCGGCGGGCGGGCCGCTGAGCGTGATCCGGTTGCCGCGGACGTGCACCGTCGCGCCGAAGGCCCGCTCGATGATGCCGAGGTGAGCATCGCCGGGGCCGAGCACACTGACCATGTCGATGCTGTTGGGCACGATGACGGTGTGCGTCGGTGCTGGTGAACTCTCAGTCATGGATGCCCTGGGCGGGCGGCCTTCCCGGATCGGTGGTGGAGCGAGACTCCATGCTACCGAGGCGGGACGGGGTCGCCCAACGAGTAGTCCCTCGATCGGCGTGAGAGCCTGCGGGCATGGCAGCTGGAGCGACTCCGGACCGCGAGGTCGTCCTCGAGACGGGAGTCGATCCGCACCCACCGGCCATCGTCGAGCTGCTCCGTCGGGTCTGGCATCGGGGATACGCGACCGAGGCCTCGTCGGCGGTCCTCGACTGGGCGAGATCGTCCGGATACGAACGCCTGTGGGCCACCGTTTGGGACTGGAACATCGCCTCTCGGCGGACCCTCGCCAAGCTCGGGCTCATCGAGACCGACCGGAAGGAAGTGGACGCGGTCCACGGGACCACCCTGTTCGCCACGCGACGGCTCTGACGCCGGCCTCGTACGCTGTTCACATGCCGGGTCCTGACCGCGACGCCCTCGAGTGGTACGACGAGGATCCCGACGACCAC